>JASHOO010000679.1 GCA_030041035.1 Bryobacteraceae bacterium
ATTCCGACGCCAGCTCCTCGCGCACGCCGAAGGGCCGCTGCGTGCCGGTCCAGACGGTGAGCTTTTCGCCGGTCCATTCCGCGACGGCGGCGCGCGGCTCGAGCGGGGTATGCGCGATGTAGGCGATGGTGTAGGTGGCGCTCAGCTTGTGGTCGGCTTCGGACATGCCGCGTTCGATAGAGCCGCGCGTGTCGCGATCGTCACCCGCTTCGGCATTGGCTTTGAGATAGGTGAACAGATCGCGGTCCGAAGGTTGCGGCTCGCTGTGCCATTCGGCTTTGAGCCCAGCCAGCGCACGTTCTGCGGTGATCTCGTCGGGCGCGGCGACGCCGGCGAACTCGCCCTCGTGGGTTACCGTTACGCCGGAAATTTGCTTCGCGGCCGAATCATCCAGGCTCACGAGTTTCGCGCCGAACGCCACAGGCCGCAGCACCTTGCCATACAACATGCCAGGACGCTTGACGTCGGGCGTATAGCGATGGCTGCCGGTGACGATGTCGCGGGCATTGATTTTCGGGACGCTATGGCCCGCAACTTTCCACTCGATAGCGGGCGTCAGCTTCAGGCCGGCCTGGATGGATTGCACGAACTGCTTGCCGCGGGTCAGCTCACCGAATCCGGCGCTGTGCCCGTTGCAGGTGACTTTGCCGACGGCGACCTCGACGGCGGCGCGGTCGACTTTCCATTCCGACGCGGCCAGATCGACCAGCGCCTCGCGCGCGGCGGCCGCGGCCTGGCGAAGCTGCGGAGCCATGGTGGGCGTGGTGCGGCTGCCGAAGGTGCCCATGTCGTAAGGCGTAAGGTCCGTATCGGCCATCAGCATTTGGATGCCGGCCACGGGAGCGTGCAGCTCCTCGGCGACAGCCTGGGTGAGCGACGTCCGGATGTTCTGCCCGACTTCGGTTTTGCCGGTGTAAACCGTGACGCCGCCGTCTTCGCCAATGTGCAGCCAGGCCGAAATCTCCGCCGGGTGGGCATCGCCCTCGTGGTGGCCGCGGCGGCCGGATTCCTGCGCATCCACCGCCTCGTCGACCACGCACAACACCACGATGCCGCCACCCAGCGCGGTCAAGAAATCGCGGCGGGAAAATTCCATGGTCATGAGGCCCTCCGGATGGTTTTCAGGTGTTGCGCGGCGATCCGCACCGCCGCCACAATCCGCGGATAGGTTCCGCAGCGGCAGATGTTGCCTTGCATGCCGTGGACGATTTCGCTTTCATTCGGGCTTCCATTCTGCGCCAAGAGCGAAACGCCGCTCATGATCATGCCCGCCGTGCAGTAACCGCATTGCATGGCGCCGGTTTCGAGAAACGCCTGCTGCAACGGATGAAGCTCGCCGTCGCGTTCCAGGCCCTCGATGGTGATGATGTGCTTGCCTTCTGCCGCCGATACGCGCGTGATGCAGGAGCGCACAGCCTCGCCCTCCAGCAGGACCGTACATGCGCCGCACTGCCCTTCCCCACAGCCGTATTTGGCGCCGGTGAGATCCAGATTGTCCCGCAGAACACTGAGCAGGCTTCGTTCCGGACTGGCATTGACCCGGCGTCTGGAGCCGTTCACATAGAGTTCGGTAACCTGTGCCATGCCTTTCATTATGCGCTTGTAGCTGGCCCGTGGCGCTTGCAATGTAGAGCCGGCTGGTTCAGGATGAAAGCTGGGTAACGTAGAGGGGTGTTTATGCGTCTGACACCTGACAGTCTCATGCGGCACATATTCGGTTTTGGTGTGCTTGTGCTGTTTCTTACGGCCGATTTGCCGCTCGCGGCCCAATATCCCCCGGGCCCGTATCCGGGCGGCCCCTATCCGGGCGGCTATCCTCCAGGCGGATGTGCTCCGGGCTATCCGTGCGGGGGTGGAGGCGCGGGCATTCCGCTTCCCGGCCGCCATAAGAAGAACAAGGACGATCAGCAGCCGTTGCAGAGCGTCAACGGCATGCTGCGCCAGTTGAATGACAAACGCATCATCATGGAGGCCGAAGACACGCGGCTGCTCGATTTCAAGCGTCAGGACAGCACGAAATTTCTCAAGGACGGCGACCCGCTGAAACCGGACGTGCTGAAACCGGGCGATCACCTCACGATCGAGTACCGGCAGGACGATGAAGGCTTCATGACCGCGGTCAATGTGACCTTTGAGAAGGAAGGCACGGCGGCGGAACGCGAGCACGCCTCCCAACCCGTGGACATTGTGGAACCGGTTTCACAAAGCAAGTCGGGAGATGACGACCGGCCTGTGCTGCGCCGCAATGATTCGAAGAAGGACGAGGCGTCAAATCAGGACGCACAGCAGCCCGCTCAGCCTGCGGCGCAGACGCCAACCGCGCAGGCAAACCCCGCTGCAACGCCTTCGGCTGCGCCCGCGCCAACTGCCCAGACCGGGGCCGTTGGAACATCCACCTCGCAAACGCCCGCAGCCACCCAAAGCGCGCAGACTGCGCCTGCGGCAACGCCTCCTGGGACACCTGCGGGCCAAACACCGGCCGGGCAAAACGGTACTCCGGCTGCCACAGCTCCCGCTAACCTTCCCCCGGTGGCGCCGCCCGACGCCGGGCTCGACCTCGATCACATTCCGGCCAACACCAGCTCTAACCCGCCGATGGATGCCTCCGATTCCGGTCCTCCAAAACTGAAGTTTGGCAAGCCGAAGCCGAAGAAGTCGACCGATGCCGATGAAGCGGACGACAGCCAGGTGGCGCAGAATTCCCCGCCGCCGGCGGTTTCCAATCAGCCGGCCGCTAGCGCGCAGCCAACTGCCCAGTCGCAGACGCCGCAGCTGATGATTGCGCAGGCCAACGGGCCGGCGCCGGAACAGCCTACGGTATTCGAAACCGGACCTCCTGTCGACGCACGCATTGAAAAAGCCCGAAATGCCGTGGGCAGTTTCAGCGAGACCCTGCCCGACTATCTTTGCCAGGAGCAGATGGCGCGGTTCCAGAGCGACACGCCCAAGGTGAGCTGGACGCCTCTGGACATCGTTTCCATGGAGCTGGTCTATGAAAACGGCAAAGAGCGTTACCGCAGCCTGCAAATCAACGGGAAGGCAGCCAAAGCCCAGCGCATGGAGGATCTGGGCGGATCGTGGTCGACGGGCGAGTTCGCGAGCGTGCTGCTCGATGTGTTTTCGCCGGCAACCGCTGCCGATTTCCGCTACCGGCACACCTCGAGGAACGGCGGGCGCGAGTCCTACCTCTACGATTTCACCGTGGATCACGAACATTCGCATTGGCAGATCCACATGGCGTCGCAATCCATTCTGCCGGCGTACAAGGGCTCGATCTGGATTGACAAAGAAACGGCTCGCATACTGCGCATCGAGATGCAGGCCGTGCATCTACCCGAGGAGTTCCCGCTTGACCAGATTGAAATGGCTACCGACTACGAATTCATCCGCATTGCGGACCGTGAATTTCTACTGCCGGTGCATTCCGAGAACCTGATGTGCCAGCGCGGCACGAGCATGTGCAGCCATAACGTGATCGATTTCCGCAATTACCATAAGTACACGGGCGAAGCCACCATCGAATTCGGCAAATAAATCGGCCGGTGCCTGGCGGCACGAATTTGCCACCCGCCAGAGGATTGGCGCGGCCGCGTACCAACAACGTCTTTATTATCAGCAGGTTCAATCAGGTTATGCACGTGCAACGCGATGGGCATGGTTGTGCATGCACTCACCAGCCTGCTCCCGGTCACTTTGCAGAAGGGCAATAGCGTCAATCGCATGTCGCCCAACCCGTTCGCTACGGGCCCGGTGCAGGCCGATTCACCCAATATTTCGCCGGCTGCCAGTTTCCTGAGCTCGTTGCAGAAGATGCAGCAGCAGAATCCTATCGCGTTCCAGAAGATCACGTCGCAAGTTGCAACGCAGCTCCAGAGCGCGGCCAAAAGTGCGGCTACCCTGGGCAATTCCACGCAGGCGGGACAGCTCAGCCGGCTAGCCACGGAATTTCAAAACTGTTCGACGACCGGGCAGATCCCCTCAGCACAAGCGCTGCAACAGGCCGGTCTCGGCGCGCAGGGCGGCCATCACTATGGCGGCGCGAGCAACGATACCCAGTCCCTACTGAACAGCATCCTGAGCTCGTCGCTCAGCTCAATCAAAGCCAACTAGCGGGCCGCCAAATTCCTCTGTCCCGTGGCGCGGATCTCGAGTTGCGCCGTGTTGCTGACTCTGAGAAAGAGGGTACTCGGGTTTGGCAGGCCCCACTGCACATAAGGCACCTCGCCATGCAGCGTGGCGGTCCATTGATCGCCCTTGGTCTCCACGTGCGCGGCTAGCTTCATCGTGTGCGCCGCTCCGTGAATCCGGAGCATGCCCGTGATCTGCAGCTCGGAGATCCCCTCGGAAGAGAAACGGCCTTCAACCGCCGTGGGTGTAAACACGGCTTCAGGAAAGCGGGAACTCTCGAAAACATCGGCGTGCATCTTCCTGTCGCGCGAACGGTTGCCGGTCACTCCGCTCGTGACGTCCACGATCACTTCGCCGGCCGCTTTGGCCGTAGCTGGATTGTAACGAACCGTTCCGCTCCGCAAATGAAAAGCGCCGTGCACCGCATGCAGCGTTGCCCCGAGCGTGAAGTCAACTTCGGTGTGCGCGGCGTCGAGGTCGAAGACAATCTCTTCGGTGTGCGCCCGGGGCGCGCAAACCGTGCCTGCGCATAGCAGTATCCCCAGCGCGTTCCGCAGCATTCAGGCCGGCCACCCGGGCAAGCGCTGGCTACGAAGGTCTAGTGCGTCCGCGAGCACCGGCACCTGCCGGATGGTCCGTCCTTCGCCGGCGGTATCGTGCCAATGTTTCCCCATATTGCCCAATCCTTGAGCGCTGCTCCCTCAACTGTTTAGCACGGAAGGCCGGGCACCGGTTATGCGGTTCCGGTAAAATTTCCTTCAGACGGCCTTTTGTAACCAGGGGGGGGCGAATGTCGCCCCTATTTGTGGAAAGATTGTTTCGGCCCCGGCCCGAGGAATTTTAAGCGACTTGTCAATACTAAGGCCACTCATCTGCCTGCTCGTTGGAGCGTACTGCGCTTCCCTCTATGCCCAGAGCGGCATCGTCCGTTCGGGGAATCAGCCCATACCTGGCGCTACCGTCACCGCCACCCAGGACGGCAAAACATTCGTCGCCGTCACCGGTGAGGACGGTTACTACTCATTTCCGTCCCTCGGCGAAGGCGTCTGGACGGTCGAAGTGCAAATGTTCGGTTTCGAACCGGTGAAGCAGCAGGTCAATTATGCGAAGGAGCGCGTAGCCAACTTTAGTTTGAAACTGCGCGAATCGCCCATGGCTGCGCGCCTGGCACGCATGGGCGCGAACGGACAGGGAGGAAACCAGCTCGAAACCGAGCTGCAAAGCGAAATCAACAGCAACCAGTCCCTGGCCTCCGCCATGCCGGGAGGCGGCACGCAGGACGGCAATGAGGCGTTTCTCATCTCCGGCAGTTTGAGCCAGGGCTTGCAGCAGAATGCGGCACCCGACTCCGGCTTCGCCTTCCGGATGGGCTTTCCGGGTGGTCCTCAGGATGGAACGGGACCAGGTCCGAACGGTCCGGGCGGCGGTGGCTTTGGAGGGCCAGGAGGGCCGGGTGGTTTTGGCGGTCCGGGCGGCGGAGGCGGTTTTGGCGGTCCGGGCGGAGGTGGTCCGGGCGGTGGATTTGGCGGACGCGGGGGAGGCGGTGGTGGATTCGGCGGTCCCGGCGGGCGGCGCGGACCGGGCGGACCGCAGCAAGCGCGGCAGTTCGGCAATCGCCGCCAGCCTTCGGCCGTTCACGGCATGTTCTATTTCACGCTGGGCAATTCCGACCTCAACGCCAAGCCTTTCTCGCTTACCGGTCAGGACGTGACGCAGCCGGCCTATGCGGCCGCGCGGTTCGGCCTGGTGTTAGGCGGTCCGCTGCTGATTCCGAAGGTCGTGAAGGATACCAAGACCACGTTTTTTGTGAACTTCTTCGGCACCCGCGCCAAAAATCCGACGACCGAAGTGGCCACCGTCCCCACCGAAGCCGAGCGCGACGGGAACTTCTCCGAGAGCATTCAATCCACCGGCAGCCCCGTCCAGATCTTCGATCCGACCACGCACCTGCCCTTCCCCGGCAACATCATTCCCTCCAGCATGATCAGCCCCATCGCACACAGCCTGCTCGAGTACATCCCGTTTCCCAACCAGGCCGGCCAGGTCAACAACTACGAGCTGCTGTATTCGGTGCCGCAGAATTCCAACAACGGCAGCATCCGCATTCAGCGCAACGTCAGCCCGAACGACCGGCTGTCGTTCCGCTTCGCCGGGCAGAGCCGCGACGGCGACAATGTCCAGACCTACGGGTTCCTCGATGCCACGAGCGGTTACGGCATCAGCACCAACGCGGGCTGGACGCACAATTTCACGCCGCACGTCATCAACACTTTTCAAGTGACGTTCAACCGCAACGTGAATGAAACCACTCCCTATTTTGCGGATGGCGCGAACGTGGCGGCGGAGTTGCGCATTTTAGGCGCCTCCACCAATCCGCTTTCTTTCGGGCCGCCCAATCTGAACTTCACCAACTTCGGAGCTTTGAGCGACGCGTCCCCGGTGCTCACGCGCAACCAGACGCAGGGATTTACCAACAGCCTGGTCTGGGCGCACGGTGTCCACACGTTGACCTGGGGCGTGCTCTTCAATCGCAATGACACGAGCAATCAGACCGATCAGAACGGCCGCGGCACCTTCAATTTCACCGGGCAAGCCACCAGCGAACTGGTCAACGGCGTGCCGGTTGCGGGCACCGGTCTCGATTTTGCCGATTTCCTGCTGGGCCTGCCCCAGTCGGCTTCCATTCAATACGGCAACTTCAGCACCTACTTCCGCCAAACCACGGTAGCTCCTTATGTCATGGACGACTGGAAGATCCGGCCCAGCCTCACCCTCGACCTCGGCTTGCGCTACGAATACTTCACGCCGCTCAGCGAAGAATACGGCCACATGGCCAACCTGGACATCGGCCCGTATTTTACGGCCGTCGCACCGGTGGTGGCCGGCGGCACCGGCCCCTACACCGGCCAGTTCCCGGCCGGATTGATCAACCCGGATTACAGGGATATCTCGCCACGCCTCGGGCTGGCCTGGAAGGTTCCACATATCAAGCGATCCACGATCGTGCGCGCCGGTTACGGCATCTACTACAACGGGCAGGCGTACATCCCCTTCGGTCTGGAACTGGCCGAGCAGCCTCCGTTCGCCACCGCCGAAAGCGTCAACACCAGCCTCGCCAATCCGCTGACGCTCGCCACCGGTTTCATTTCCGTGACTCCCCGCGACATCACCAATACCTACGCCGTGAACCGCTACTACCGCACGCCGGATGCGCAGACCTGGAACTTGACGGTGCAGCATGAGCTACCCCATAATTTCTTCGCGGAAATCGGCTACCTCGGCACTAAAGGCACCGACCTCGACGTGCAGTTGCTGCCCAACGAAGGACCCAGCTCGTTCGGCCGGTCGCACCAGATCGGTAACGCCGTCGGGTTTACGTTTGACAACTCGGTGGGCGACTCGATCTACCACGCCTTGCAGCTCCGCGTGAACCGGCGCTTCAGCGGCGGAATCTCGATGCAGGCCTTCTACACATTCTCGAAGTCCATCGACGATTCCTCCAGCTTCGGCGGCGCCGGCAACACGGTGGCGCAGAACTGGCTGGATCTGGCGGCCGAGCGCGGACTCTCCAGTTTTAACCGTCCCCAGGTCCTCACCTTCAACTGGATCTACACCTCGCCGTTCGGCACTCCGACCTCGCGCATCGCCGCGGACAGCAAGGGCGGCCGCCTGCTGCGCGACTGGCAGTTGTCGGGCGGCCTCACCGCCGAGAGCGGTACTCCATTGACCGCGCGCGTTCTGGGCAACACCGCCGTTCTCGCGCAAACCGGCGGCATCGGTAGCGGGCGCGCCGAAGCCACCGGCGAGAGTATCGAATCGGCGACCGGCTTCTTCAACCTGGCGGCGTTCACCATTCCCCCCGAGGGTGAATTCGGCAACGCCGGCCGCAATACTATTCCGGGACCGGATCTGATTGCGCTGAATGCGACCTTCGGGCGCTCATTCCAGTTCGGCGAATCGCGCCGCCGGCTGGAGTTGCGTTTGGAGGCTAACAACGTGCTGAACACGGTGAGCCTCACCAATGTCTACACCGTGGTAAACGCCACCAACTATGGCCTGCCCAGCGCCGCCAGCGCCATGCGCAGCCTGACCGCAGTGATGAGGTTCCGGTTTTGAGATTTTTCGCCCTCCTGATGCTCGCTTCCTTGCTGTTGGCGCAGACACCCAACACGCACCGGCCCACTTTCTCCACGACCACGAACCTGGTGGTAGTGGACGTCACGGTGTCCGATTCGAGCGGCAAGCCCATCACCGACCTGACCAAGGACGACTTTGTTCTTTTCGAGGACGGCAAGCCCCAAACGCTGCTGAGCTGCGATCTGCAAAAGCTGGAAACCAAGCCTCTACCCCCGGCCGATCAGACATTGAAGACCCGCGAAACCGCGGCACCCATGCCAGCGCAGGCGAAACCCGCCCCCGCCTCGACCGATCCCGACGCCAAATACCGCGACCGCCGCCTGATCGTCATGCTGTTCGATCTTTCCTCGATGCAGCCTGCCGAGCAGATCCGCTCGGTCGCTGCGGCCACCAAGTTCGTCAATAGCCAGCTCACGCGCAGCGATCTGGTCTCGGTGATGACGTTCGGCATCACGCTCCAGACCGTGCAGGATTTCACCGACGATCGGGATCTGATTAACGCCGCCATCCGCAAGATCCACGTCGGCGAATCGAGCGAGAATCAGGGTCTGGCCGACACGGGCGCCGATTCGCAGGACCTGAGCGGACAGTTTGTCGCCGATGAAACCGAGTTCAATATTTTCAACACAGACTTGAAGCTTGCGGCCCTCGAGGACGCCGCCCGCCGCCTCGCGCCATACCCGGAAAAGAAAGCGCTGGTCTATATTTCCTCGGGCGTCGACAAGACCGGCGTCGACAACCAGTCGCAGCTTCGCGCCACCGTGAACGAAGCCGTACGCGCCAATGTCTCGTTCTACCCCATCGATGCGCGGGGTCTGGTGGCCCAGGTGCCCGGTGGCGACGCATCGCAGGCCGCCGCCTTCGGCAATGAAATCTATAGCGGCTCTTCGCAAACCTCCTTGCGCAACAGCCTGCACGACGAACAGGAGACGCTGGTGACTCTCGCAGCCGATACCGGCGGCAAAGCGCTGATCGACTCCAACGACCTCACCGTCGGCATGCGGCAGATCCAGCAGGATATCGAAAGTTATTACATCCTCAGCTACGCCAGCACCAACGCCGCCGAAGACGGCCGCTACCGCCGCATTCAGGTGAAGTTCGCGCCGCGCGTGAAACTGGTCAAAGCCAAGCTCGATTTCCGCAAGGGCTACTTCGCGCCCACTACTTTTGCCAAGATGAGCGAGGCCAGCAAAGAAGCGCAGCTCCAGCGCGCGCTCGACAGTGAAAATCCCATTACCGACCTGCCTCTGGCCGTGGAGGTGGATTATTTCCGGCTCGAGAAAGCCAAATACTTCGTGCCCATCTCGGTCCAGATTCCCGGCTCGGCGCTGGCATTCCAGAGTAAAGGCAGCAAAGCCGCCACCGAACTCGATTTCACTGCCGAAGTGCGCGACGCGCACGATAAGGCTGCCGCCGCCGTGCGGGACACCATCCCTTTGAAATTGGATGAAACCACGGCCGGCCAGGTCACCCGCAAACACATCCAATACGATACGGGGCTCACGCTTGCTCCGGGAAAATACAAGCTCCGGTTCGTCGCCCGCGAGAACGGGGAAGGCAAGATCGGCACATTCGAGACGCCGTTCACCATTCCCGATCTGTCCTCCGGCTCAGCGCTACGCTTCAGTTCCGTCATCTTCAGCAGCCAGCGCGGCCAGCAGATCGCCGGGGTCAAGAACGATAAGAAACTCGTCCAGGAGAATCCCCTGGTGGATAACTCCGGCCAGAAGATCGTGCCCAACGTAATCCGCGTCTTCCGGCCGGGCCAGAACCTTTTTGTGTACCTCGAGGTTTACGACCCCAGCGTACCCGAGAACCTTCCCCAGAACTTCCACCTCACCAGTGTTGCCGCCGATCTGGCCCTGTACGATGGAACCCAGAAGGTACTCGAGACCACCCCGGTTCGCGTCAACCGCCCCGACGCCAAGCGCGCCAACACCATCCCCTTGCATCTGGAAGCCTCGTTGAAGGATGTGAAGCCCGGCAAATACGTGTGCCAGGTCAATCTGATCGATGAATTGGGCCGCAAATTCGCGTTTCCGAGGGTGCCCGTGGTGTTGCTACCCGCCGCGGCTGCGCCCCACCCTCAAGCCGCCGCTTCCGCCACCAGCCAGTAAAACGGCTGCGTCAGATTACGGCAGGTCTTTGCCCGCTCTTTTGGGAAACAGTTTCCGTGAGATATCCGGCCAGAATTCGACGAAGACCGCTCCAATGGCGCCCTCGCCGGTGACCACCGTGGCCCTCTCGAACGTCAGTCCGACTCCCCGATCTGACGCCGGGTAGTACAGGTTGGAGATGCCGCCGGCCGCGAGGTTGCCGAGGATATTGGAATAGTTGGGCACCCATTTGCGGTGGTCGTCCCTGCACTCGAACGTCGACATAACGGCGTGGAAAAACCGGCTGCGAAAGCTGCCCGTGCCCTGCCGGAAATAGCGTGGATCCTGCCTGAGTAGAGTCGGGAAAACTGCGTTGCCCAGCATCGTGCCGTCGAAACTGTCCAGGTAGGAGGCGCCGAACCTCTTGCCATAGCCCTCGGCGCCCTGGCCGTAGGTGGGAAAATTGTTTTCGGCCTGGCTGAGAAGCGCATCGAAACCGGCCGCGACAAATGTGAATGGATCGATGGCGCTCCTCAAGGCTAACTGGAATTTCTGTTTGGCCGATAAGGGTTCTGCATCTTTGACATTGGTAGTGTTGAAGTTCGGCGCCACGCCCAGGATGCGCTGGTGTTCCTCCTGGCGCAATTCTTCCTCGGCTTTTACCCGATTCACCTCCGGCACGGCGGGTGGCGCTGTAATCACGGGATTCGGTGAGGGCGCTGGCGGGGGATCTGCTGCCGGCGCCGGCGGATCGTTCGCCGCTGCCCCAGGCGCCTTGGCTGCCGGGTCAATCGCCGGATTTGCCCCCGGCTGTTGGCCGCTTACACAGCAAACTACGGCCAAAGACACGGCCGCCGAAACACAAAATGTGCGCAGACCCACCAACACTAGATGCTACCAGACAATGCCGTGGTTACTCCACTCAACAAAGATTAGTTTACCTTTGGGCTGTGCGCGGCCGTCCCGGGCGGGCAAACTGGCTACGGTCGCGCCGTAACGCGCGCGAGATGCAACCAGCGCTTCACATCGGGCTCAAACTCGTGCCATATGTTGATACCCGCGTCGATCAGCACCGTATTCGATCCCGCGATCAACACCGCCGACAAAGTGTGGTATCGATTCGGCCACCACACGCGGGATATCGCCGCCGCCGTGTAGTCGCCGACGAATTCGCTGTAGGCCGGCATCATGCCCCCGCGATCGTCATGGCGCCAGGCCGTCTGAACAATGGCATCCAGAAACCGGCGTTTGTAACCGCTGCGGTGCGAGCGGAAAAATCGCGTATCCTCCTGGTCGATCGCCTGTACGGGGGCCATCACGCTGCGCTGTATCATGTATTGCCCGAAATGGGATGCGTATCGTTCCCCAAACCCGCCCCATCCTTCGCCCCATTGCGGGGGCCGGTCACGCGCCTGATCGACCCCTGCGCCTATGCCGGCGAAAACAAAGTGCTCCGGGTCGAAGAAATGGCGCGCATCATAGCGGAGTTTCTCTTTCACGCTCATGCT
>JASHOO010000680.1 GCA_030041035.1 Bryobacteraceae bacterium
GGCGCACCGCAACGGCGTGGCGCAGGCCACGCGGCTGCTGAGCGGGTGGGGATTGAAATATTTCGATTACGACAATGACGGCGCCATCGACCTGATCCTGGCCAACGGCCATCCCGACGACATGATCGACATATATTCCCAGCAGGTGCATTACAAAGAGCCGATGCTGCTGTTTCACCAGGAGAACGGCCTGCTGCACGACGTGAGCGCGCAGGCGGGTCCGGCCTTTGCGAAGCGGCTGGCGGCGCGTGGGCTGGCGGTGGGCGATTATGACAACGACGGTTTCGTGGACGTGCTGGTGGCCGAGAACGGCGGCCGGCCGCTTCTGCTGCACAACCGGTGCGGATCGGGCAATCACTGGCTGGGGATCAGGCTGGAAGGCGTAAATTGCAATCGTGATGCGATCGGCGCGCGGATCACGTGGTCGGCGGGCGGTGTGAAGCGGACCAGGCTCAAGAACAACGGCGGCAGTTATCTTTCCTCACACGATCCGCGAGAAGTGCTGGGGCTGGGCGCGGCGGCAAAACTCGACTGGCTGGAGATCAAATGGCCGCTGCCCAGCGGCAAGGTGCAGCGCTTTACGGATGTGCCGGTAGACCGGTACGTAAAGATCGTGGAGGGGAAAGAGCCGGTCTAGCGGTCGTGTCCTTTTCGGCGGATCACCGCTACCCATCAAAATTTTCAATTCCCTGCATAGAAACGTTCTTTCCCGCCGGGTCGGGCTTCGCGGAATAATAGGACACTGGTCTGTTTGTAACCCGACAAAGGAATCCAGCATGAAGCTTCTAACACTATTCGTGTTTTCCATGGCGGCCATGGCGCAGACGCCGCAAGGGGTGGATGCCAAGCTAGCGGCGCTCGACAGCGCCGTGAAGGCGGCGCAGAGTGCGGGCGATAACGCCTGGATGCTGACCTCGGCGGCGCTGGTGCTGCTGATGACGGGGCCGGGCCTGGCGCTGTTCTATAGCGGCCTGGTGCGGCGCAAGAATGTGCTCGGCACCATGATGCACAGCTTCATCCTGATGGTCATTATTACGGTATTGTGGGCGCTGGTGGGTTACAGCCTGGCGTTCGCGGAGGGCTCGCCGTTCATCGGCGATCTGCGCTACCTTTTTCTGCGCGGCGTAGGTATCGCGCCCAATCCGGATTATGGCGCGACGGTTCCGCACGAAACCTACATGATCTACCAATTAATGTTCGCCATCATCACGCCGGGGCTGATTGCGGGTGCGTTCGCCGAGCGCATGAAATTCAGCGGCATGGTGCTGTTCACGATCCTGTGGGCGCTGATCGTGTATTTTCCGATGGCGCACATGGTGTGGGGCAAGGGGGGATTGCTGAACGCGGCACTGGGCGGCAAGATCCCGACGTTCGATTTCGCCGGCGGCACGGTGGTGCACATTACCTCGGGGGTGTCGGCGCTGATTTGCGCGCTATATTTGGGCAAGCGGGTGGGCTACCCGCAGGAGCCGATGAAGCCGCACAGCCTGGTGCTGAGCGTGATTGGCGCGTGCCTGCTGTGGGTCGGCTGGTTCGGTTTTAACGCGGGCAGCGCGGTGGCGGCATCGGGCCTGGCGACGAGCGCGTTTGTGGCGACACATTTCGGAGCAGCGGCGGCGTCGCTCGGCTGGATATTTGCCGAGTGGATTCGCACGGGCAAACCGAGCGTGCTGGGCGCAATTTCCGGCGCGGTAGCGGGTCTGGTTGCGATCACGCCGGCATCGGGTTTCGTGCAGCCGTTTCCGGCACTGCTCATCGGGTTCGTGGCCGGCGTCGTCTGCTACTTCATGGTGACGCTGGTGAAGGCGAAATTCGGCTACGACGATTCGCTGGACGCCTTCGGGGTGCATGGCGCAGGCGGCACGGTCGGCGCGCTCCTCACCGGGGTGTTTGCGACCAACCTCATCAACGACGGTTATAAGGATTCGGCGGGCAAGCTGCTGCCGCTTGGCTGGATCGACGGCAATCCCGGGCAGGTGATCAATCAACTGATCGGCGTGGCGATCGCCTGGGCGCTGGCCATTGTCGGGACACTGATTATCCTGAAGGTGTGCGATGCCATCACCGGGCTACGCGTGGATAGGGATGCCGAGATCGAGGGGCTGGATTTGAGCCAGCACGGCGAGGAAGGATACTTCTTCGAGGCGTAGCCGGGGCGCACAGGAGCATGCGATGAAGAAAATTGAAGCCATCATTCAGCCGTTCAAACTGGAGCCGGTCAAGGAAGCGCTCAAGAACATCGGCATCGACGGCATGACCATCACGGAGGTTCGCGGCCACGGCCGGCAGAAGGGCCACAAAGAGGTGTATCGCGGCCAGGAATACAACGTCGACCTGCTGCCCAAAATGAAAATCGAGCTGGTGGTGACCGACGCGCGGATGAATGAGGTAGTGAAGACTCTGACGGAGGCGGCGCGCACAGGCAAGATCGGCGACGGCAAAGTATTCATCTACGACGTCGCGGAGGCCATACGGATCCGGAATGACGACCGCGGAGAAGCTGCGCTTTGACCCGGTTCGGGCGCTGGAAGAGCGGACTGCGGCGGTCGACGCCCAGGTTCTGAACGCCTGGCAGCGGAGCCTGGCTCCGGCGGTTCCGGCGGGAGCTGCGCTGGTGGCGGTGGGCGGCTACGGGCGCCGGCAACTGTTTCCCTATTCCGATATCGACCTGCTGCTGCTGTTCGCGAGCGAAAAAGCGGCCATCGGGCACAAGGACGAAATCTCCGCTTTCCTCCAGCAACTTTGGGACAGTGGGCTGCGCGTCAGCCAGTCGGTACGGACGCCCGCGGATTGCGCGGAACTGCACAATGGCAATATCGAGTTGAGCGTCAGCCTGCTGGACCAGCGTTACCTGGCGGGGGATGCGGCGGTCTATGGCGCGCTGCTCGATAAATTGCCGCGATTCGTGCACGGGCAGCGCGACGCGCTGGTGCGGCATCTTTCGCAAATGACGCGCGAGCGGCATGCGAGATTTAACGGCACCTTTCACCATCTGGAGCCGAACATCAAAGAAGCTCCCGGAGGGCTGCGTGACCTGCAACTGGTCTCGTGGCTGGCGCAGATTGCGGGCACGACCCCGCAAGCTTTTTCTCCACCGGTGCACGTGCCGGAGTTGGACGAAGCCCGCCGGTTTTTGTTTGCCGTTCGCGGCTACCTGCATGAACAGGCCCGGCGCGATTCGAATGTCCTGACGTTTGACGCGCAGGAGTGGGTGGCCGAGCAGATGTCGCAGGGTGAGACCACGGTGATGCGCGATTACTTTCGTAGCGCGCGGGCCGTGCATCGCTCGGCGCTGGGCGTGCTCGAATCCGAGGAAGCACGTGCCAGCTCACTGTTCGCGCAGTTCCGCGACCGGCGCTCGCGCGTCTCGAACGCCGATTTCACGGTGGCGCGCGAGCGCGTGTACTTCCGCGCGCCGCAACAGCTCGAAGCCGAGCCGGAACTGCTGTTGCGGCTGATGCAGTTTGTGGCGCGCCATGGGATGCGT
>JASHOO010000681.1 GCA_030041035.1 Bryobacteraceae bacterium
CCCCATCTACTGAATACCATAGATTGTTTGAACAGGTTATTTGGGACGATAACAGACCGAGAGTCGATTTAGTTAGGAACGGGTTCTGCTGACGAGAGCCACGCGTTGACTGTGTCCAGTAAGCGGAATCACTGTAGAACGCATTATTGACTAGATTCACGTGGGCACTTGGTTGGGCACCGCTCTTGTAGATCCCACCGGATGCCGAGTTTTGTCCCCAGGTGTGGTCGTTAAAAAGGCCCACTGCGCAATTAACCAATGTGTTGTTCCATATTTGGATCGTACCGGAAGCTGCAGGGCGTCCACCGTCCTTGACGGCGATGCAATCTTTCGGGCCGCCCGAGGCTTCGTTGCTGGTCAGGGCGGCTGATCCTTCGTTAAAAAACACATTGTTATAGACATACAGGTATTCTGTTCCGGTAGGGAAGTCAATGGTACTCAGATTGAGTCCAGCTCCACGTTGATCTTGAAACCAGTTGTCATGGATCGAATCGTTGTAAAAGCCACACCTTCCGTAGCATCCATCATAGTGTAGTTGTAGGCCGTTGTAAGTTTTATTGCCGTAGACCTTATTCCATGCAAACTCGCTGTTAATGACGTGGCAGTACATGGAGTGCATGAGTTTTGAGGGTCCTTGCGCGTTGTTGCAGTTGAGACCCACTCCGGTTATGGTGTTACCGAGAAGTTCGTATCCACTGTCGAAATTCGAAGTCTTCAATGCGCCCACCGAGAGGCCGTTGTATTGGCACGTGTCCGGCCCCGTAATGACGTTTGCGACCCAACGCTTGATCGTGTTGGCTGTGATCGTGACGACACTTGCACTTACTCCGAGTTGATTGGATGGACCTATTATTGTGAATCCTGCTATCGTGCTTTGCCCTGAGGTGACGGTCCCACCGCCGCAGCCACTCCTGTCATTGATAGCAAATAAATTGCCCGACGGGTTTCCTTGGCCACCTGTGATCCCGGCGTCCAGCATTACCTGCTCCGTGGGATAGGCGACAACCGCGAAATATCTCACCGAAGTCGCCGGGCACACAGAATAAACAGCGCTCCCTTTTTGATCCATCTGCCCGATGACGCCCGCACGAACATAGAGGATGTCGCCATCGTGGAGACATGTGTTGGCGTAATATTCCAGACTGCGTGTGCTGTTGGGCACATTGTAGAAGCGCCACGGGTGCGAGATCGTTCCCTCGTTCGGGCTGCTGCAGGAATCGCTTGACTTCCCCTGGGTATTCGGATCGAAGTAGTAGATGCTGCCGGTCGAGGTGATCGCGAACGTGACGTTGTTGTTGCTCGTTCCAGCACTCGTGGTGATGACGATGGCCTGGTTTGCCCCTGCCGTGTTGGAAGATCCAAGCTGGACGACCACGCGAGTTCTCGCCCAGAGCATCACGCTGGCCGGAGCGATGCCGCCGATGGTCACAGTCGAGGCACCCTGTGTGGCTCCGAAGTAGTTTCCGTAGATTGAGATCATCGCGCCGCCGCCACCGTTGGCGGGAACAGCAGGCCCTTGGGCGATGTCGGTGTAGAAGATAATCGGGCCGGGGCCAGCCGCATGAACCGGGCAGGCGAGCGCACCCACCAGAGCCACGTGCAGAAGATTGAATAGCTTGTGGACAAACCGAAGAACATTCCGGGTCATATTTCCGTGTTGGCAGTGTCGAGCCAGAGGATGACTGGACCGCGGGCTCTCTTTGCCTTATACCGTATTCTCCCTCTTTTCCGCTCCCTGGCCTTACAGCACACTTCCGCTTGAACCCAGAAAATATTTTTCTCTGTTCCGGGCGACGATTATAGGCAGACGTTGGCGCCGATGGGAGCGGCTGGAAGGTTCGTGCGGACACCGTTCGAGAGCCGAATTTCGAAATCGGAAAGCAGGCGTTCGAGTTTACGCCGCATGGAGCCAACCGGGCGTAAGTGCGGGGGCGCGACACAATACCGCATGCGAGCCAGGAATGCTCGAGCACCAATGGAAATCAGCCATTAGTAGTGCGCTTCCATGAGTGCGCTTCCATGAGAACACCTATGTAGCCGTACAGTTCCGCCGCCTGGCAGCTAAGCGGGGCAGAAAGCGAGCGATCGTAGCGCTTGGCCACAGTCTACTTGTCACCGGCTACTACCTGCTGAGGAAACAATGCCTTTATCAGGATCTCGGGGCTGGCTACTTTGACCGGATAAACGCTGAGGGGCTCAAACGATACCTCGTGAAACGGTTAGAGTCTCTCGGCCAGAAGGTCACGCTCGAGGCCCGCGAGGGTGCCGCATAGAGCGAGATTTTCGAGGGAGAAGGGCGGTCGGAGTCAAGCAAATTCGTTCGCGTTCACAGTCTGCCATTCCCTCGTAACAGAAACAGTCCCCCGCATCGCGGCCGGGCCCAGTCCAGGCCGAGCGCAGCGAGCCGAAGGGTAGCCTGGACGGGTGGCCGCGATGCCATATCCTCACTCGCGATGCCATATCCTCACTGACGAGGGAATGGCAACGTACCCGGTCCCGCCTCGATTCCTAGGTCCTCGCCTCATCGCCCCGCTTCCATTCGCACTTTCTTGAAGCCTCCATCGGCTATGTGCCAGCTGGGGTCCGCAAATCTGACGGGTGCTGCAATCTAAATGCCGACCTGGCCACCACCGCGTCCCTTTCGGCGCGGCGCCGGTCCGCGCACTACGCGCAGTCACCCGAACTCGGCGAGCCTTTCAAAACTCAACCTCTCTTCATGCCGCTACTGCTTGACTGCTCCTGCGGACATGCAAAGGTTCGTATACTTCTCCGCTGACCCACAGCCTATGCAGGAGCACGGCCAGTTTTCGCGCGACCGCCACCAGTGCCCGCTTCTTTGCGTTCTTCCCACCGCGTGCAGCTAGTTCCAATCCCCAGCGTCGTAAATCACTGTCCGCTCCAAAGGGACCCAGAATATGATGCGCGCACTGCACCAGCAGTTTTCGCACGTACGCATCTCCTTCCTTAGTAATCCGTAGTTGCGGCCGGCTGTCGCCGGATTCCCGCCGGCGGGGGCGCAGTCCGAACTAAGCGCCGGCGTCTAGGCTTCGGCGGAATCGATACGGGTCCTCCACTGTGAGCACATAGGTCAACGCGGTGAGTGTCCCTACTCCATGTACTTGCTTCAGCAACTCGATCTCCGGATATCGACTCTTCGCTATGTTCTCGATCTGCTCGTCGTATTCCCTGCTGGCTGACGGATGCCACCTCGGCCAGCAGTGGCTTCCATGCATTTTGCAGTGGCGCGCTTAGCGACTGGGCGAGCTCTTCGCCAACCTGGCCCGTACCGCAATTTCCCAAACGTTCCCCGTAAGACTTCGTCAACCCCCGCGCGGCATTGACCAGCATCGTCCGCGCTTCCACCAGCAGCGCCCGCGCCCGGATCACCATCAGATCCGCTTGGGCTTGCTCGCCTGCGATGCCGGATCGGACTCAGCAGCTCCGGATCGATCCGTGCCAGGCGTGCCAGTGTCTTCGCGTCTAGCCGACGGCTAGCCGGTCATCCTTGCGGGTGCTGTTCGTGATCAGCCGTACGCGACGCGGATTCGCCACCATGACTTCGTGGCCCAGATCCGCCAGATACCAACTTACCCAGGGTGAGTGCGTGCCCACCTCCAGCGCCACTCGGCTCCTCGGTTTCGACCCCACTACCTGGGCAAAGCCTTTCCTGGTCGTCGCCACGCTGCCCTCCGCTAGTACTTCGCCCTGCTCGTCCAACATGCAGTAGCGACTACTGCGATCTCTCACATCGATGCCACCGTCGGCTTCCGATTGGCTCTCTTCTTCGTCACCGCAGACTCTCTTCCGGTGCTATGCTTCCTCATGGCCGGTCTCCTTTCGATTGCACCTTGAGTGCGTTTCTCATTGGGAGCGTATCGCATCCCGCCGAGGGACCGGCCTTCTCATTTCATCTAAACCATCTCGCTCAGCTTCCGGGAACATGTCATGCCTTCTCAAGTATTCTTGCAGCGGTCTGCATATCTCCCTCTCGAGCGAGATCCGGTAGCGATTTTCCAAGGCGATTCGTCCATGCTCAACCGCGTACCGTCCAAAATTACTTCAATTGGGGTAGTTTGAATTCTGGGCCGCACGAATCCGGTACCGGCTTCCCCGGCTGCGAGGTATTGAGTGTAAGGAGGTTCACCATGGGGCTGGGCGCGGGTGCGTCTGACGGTTTCGGGACTGCCAGTTCCGTACTATCGCCAACGGCTACGCTGCGCCAAGTTGGGCGAGACCGACCGGGGGTCCTCTGCCGAACCACGAGACGGTCCGCCGCCGAAAACGGACTGGACTGCCGGCTGCTGAATCTGCCGTTGATTGCTCTACTTCATCCACTCCCTGATGATCGCGTCAGTGAACGATTGTGCTCCCCGCCTGTTTAAGTGGAAACCGTCCTGTTGATAGTAGGCGGTGGAAAGCACGGAGTTTGAAATTGGCTGTACTACCGTGACGCCTGCTTGAGCGCCGGCCCGCGCCAGCAAGAAATCACCGCGATCCTGCGTTGGTGGAACCAGTAAGACGAATTCCGCACCATAGCGATTGCATAACTGATTCACGCGCCCGAGCCGCGCGACGGACTGTGCAATCAATTGGCTTCCAGTGGGAGAAACTGCCGGGGAGATCACGGCTTGATGCCACATCTGCTGAACGGAACTCGCCACCCTGTTCATGAGCACGGAACGCAGCTCACCTCTGGTCGCGTAGAATGCGCTGAAATGCGCCAGGTAGTAACCGCTGGTTATCGTGAGGTCGGCGGCGGAATCGCGCGACACAGGCCAGATATCCTGCGCGTCAAACAGCACGTGAGCCGAGAAGTCTCCGCGAATCTGATCGGAAACAAGTTGTGCCATAGTCAAACAAAGCACAACCCGGTCCGCCCGTGCGCCATGCCGGAACAGCGCCTCCAACCCGTAATACCAGTCCAGAAACCGCGTTTGCGTGACCACAAACCGCTGCACTTCATAACGCGGCTCTAAGCCAGCGTGTAACCGCTCCATGTCGACCCCCTCCAGCAGGAGCGAGTTTCCAAGCAACAAGACGGTCTTTTTCGATGGGGAAGGCGATTTGTGAAAGGCGTTTGCCGCTCGGGCTTCCTGAAGAAGCCTGCGGTGCATCGTGCTGACTTGCTCCAGTCCGAACCGTGCGAGCAGCTCCGCTGAGGCGTACAACACCACCGCCCCAGCAATCAGCGCCCACGTCACTCTCGTGATCCGCCCGGTCCGCGCCGTGGCCGGCTCAGAACTGGAAATAGATAAAGGCATTTGGTTCCGATCCGGACAGCAATAAAATGGCCGCGAGAGTTGCTACTCCGGTGGCGAGGCGTCTTTGCGGTGTCCAGTTCTGGAATAGATATTCCTCCCGGGCGTTTTCGATCCTAAGATCCATGGCGAGGCAGACCGCGGCGACGACGGCGATCACCACGGCGGCAGTGACCAATTCGGGACGCGCACTATTCACCGAAGTATCGGAAAGGAGGCGGAACGCTTCAGAAACCGATGTTGCCCGGAAGAAAACCCACGCGAAACACACGATGGTGAACGTGACGATTCTTCTCATCCACAGCCAGAGAGGGTTGGTTGCGGGAATCTGATCTTCACCCAGACGGCCGGCCCGCTCCGCGCTCAAAACCAATCCGTGTATCGCGCCCCAGATTACGAAGGTCCAGTTGGCGCCATGCCACAGGCCTCCGAGCAGCATCGTGAGCATCAGATTGCGGTATGTCTTCCGGGTTCCGTGGCGGTTTCCGCCCAGCGGAATGTACAGATAATCGCGAAGCCACGTGCTCAAACTGATGTGCCATCGCCGCCAGAAATCCTGGAGACTCGAAGCCAGATATGGCTGCCGGAAGTTTACCATGAAGTGGAAGCCTAGAAGTTGGGCGCTCCCGCGGGCGATATCGCTATACCCGCTGAAATCTCCGTAGATCTGGAAAGCGAAGGCAAGCACACCCACAACCGTCACCGGAAGACCGTGACCGAAGTGCCCACCGAAGCACCCATTGGCGACGAGCGCGCACTGATCGGCGATTACACACTTGCGGAACAATCCCGAGATAATCAGCATCACGCCATCCAGAAAGGTGCCGGGGTCCAAGGTCCGCTCCTGCTGAACCTGCGGCAGCAGGTGGCTGGGCCGCTGAATCGGACCGGCAATCAGATGAGGAAACAAGCTGATGAACAGCGCGTAATCCAGAATCGAATCGGCGGGTTTCAGCTTGCCGCGATAGATATCCACAATGTAGGCGACTTCCTGAAACGTGTAAAAGGAAATTCCGGGAGGCAGGATAATCCTGAAAAACTGCACTGTCAGCGGACCTGCGCCCACCATGGCCAGCGTGCGAGTGAATGAATCGACGAAAAAGTTGAAGTACTTAAAAAACCCAAGAATGCTGAAGTTGATGACCAGTGACAGAAGCAGCAGAAGCCTGCGCCGACGCGGATCGTCGGAGTTTCCGATCCATCCCCCTATCATGAAATCCATACCGGTGGACGCGATCATCAGCAGCAAGAACCGCCAGTCCCACCAGCCGTAGAAGAAATAGCTCGCTGCCAGGAGAAACAGATTCTGTTGTTTTCGCGGGAGCTTCCAATAGACGATAACGACGAGCGTCAAAAACGCGAGATACGCTGGCGAGTCGAAGAGCATCGGGATTATGAGAAATTGAAGATTGGCCTGATCTCTGGAGATCCTGGTAGTTCAACTGAAGTCAAACGCACGGCGAGCTCCGGGGTCTGAAGCCCATAGTACCATTCAGTATATGAGGGGTTGGGAGCCGCAGGACAAGATCGATCCAACCGAATTTCGGATTGAATCTAACAGAACCGCCGGAAGAGACGCTGGCCAAAGGGATGATGGATCTTGTTGCCGGGCGCGGCGGGGCCTTTTTACCAGGTCTCTTGAACGCCGACGCGGGGTTTGACGGCGGGGGCAACGTCTTCGTGCGGGTTGCTCAGCTCCTGCTGGCAGGTCACGCAGTACTTGGCCCAGGGTACGGCTTGCAGGCGCTTGGCGGGGATGGGTTCCTCGCAGCCGAGACAAATGCCGTAGTCGCCGGCCTCGATGCGGTCGAGCGCCTCTTCGATCATGCGCAACTGCACGTAGTCCAGGCTGTTTAAGCGCAGCGAAATGAACTCATCGTGCGAAAGCTGCGCCTGGTCCTCTTCGGCCACGCGGCCCATCTTGGCCAGCGTGTCGAATTTAATGCCCAGGCCGGCCATCACCTGCTCCCGCTTCTGGATCAGAACTTTCTTGTAGGCCGCGGGGCGCATCGCGGACTCGGACTCTTTCACCTTCTTCATGAGGTGCTCCTTATTCACATCCTCTGCAGGCTGACTTTTCGCTGAAATCCACGCGCGCTACCGGGGAACCGGCCAAGGCGCGCTGGGCGAGAACCACCCGCTCAGACTATGGTTAGAAAAAGGTACCAGAAATCTCAGGAATTTGACAATACTTCTTTAAGTTATTTCTGATTAATTTTTTATCGGGGGTTTCCGAAGGTTTGCGATAAATCCCGTAACAACTGCTGCTCAGCGGGAGTGTAGCGGCTGCGAAATGCCTCGCTATTCATACGGGCGTTGCGCTCGGATTCGGGCATGGAGCGTAATTGTTCATATTCCTGCTTGACGATGGGCCGGCGGTCCTCGGGCAGCGAATTGAACTGGCGGAACAGCTCGCGGGCGTGGTTCTGCTGCTCGGGCGGCAACTGGCTGAAGGCCCGGTAGCGCTCACCCAATTGTTGCTTTTGATCGGGCGGCAGGTCGCGGAACTCTTGAAGTTTTTGCTGAAGCTCGCGGCGGCGCTCGGGCGGAAGTTTGCTGAGGGCCTCGCGCCGCTCCTCCGGGGTCATGCGATTCCAGCGTGCGAGCGGTCCGGGCGTCTCCTTGGACTCGGCCCGTGTGCCTTCCTTGGCGTTGGCTTTACCCTTTGCCGGGGCCTTCGCCGGCGGCACCTTCGGCGGGCGCGGCTCTTCGCACACCGCTACACCAGCGAGCAGCGCACCCAGACCGGCCATAAGGAAAAGCCTGCGCATGCGGCCTCACATAGGCTGCGTCGTACCGGTGTGCTCCTGCGGCGTCAGAGCCAACTCGCGCAACATCTGCAAATCGTCGAGTGTACGTTCCACCTGTTCCGGCTCGACGCTTTCCACGCGCGCGTGAGACGTATCAGGGCTAAGGCCGGCGGTCGGGGTATGCAGCGCCACGCCCGCCAGGATCAAAAGACACGCTGCCGCAACCGGCACCATGGGACGCCAGAGCGGCCGAAGGACTCGTTCCACCCAGGAAGACGGCTGCACCTGGTCGATCTTGTGGTACAGCCGCCGGTTAAAATCCGGGCTCAGCTCCGGCGATTCCCACTGGCTGAGCGCGTCCCACACCACGCGCTGCTCTGCCACGAACCGCGCACACACGGGGCAAGCTTCCATATGCCGCTCGAGCATCGCGGTACGTTCGCGATCGAGCCTTCCGGCGGAGTAATCCAGCAGCCACTCCCTGTTTTCCTGAGATCTGATGGGGCAATTCATATTTCTTCCCTTAAGCCATATGCGCTAAACGGACGCGCAAGGTTTCATAAGCCCGGAACAGAAGCGACTTCACCGCTGACTCCGAGCAGCTTAACACTTTGGCTATCTGCGAATAGTCCATTTCTTCGTATTTATGCATCAGAACCGCAGCCCGCTGCTTATCGGGCAGTGCGGCCACGGCCTTCCGTACTTCTTCCAGCTTGACCTGCCGCACCATCTGGTGCTCGACAGTTGGGGTGCGGTCGGCGACTTCGCGAACCGGCCCGTCTTCGGCCACGTCGTCCAGCCGCTCCTGACCGCGCTCGTTTTTCCCATCGCGCAGCCAATTTAACGCGAGATGGGTGGCGATGCGATACAACCAGGTTGTAAATTTCGCAGACGGCTCATAGGATTCGCGGGATTTATAAACGCGCAAGAACACCTCCTGAGCCAGTTCCTCAGCCACCGCCTGGTCCTGCACCATGCGGTACAGGAAATGGGCGACGGAGACACGGTACTTATCGAGGAGCAGAGCGAAACTCGCGCCGTCTCCGTCCCTGACCCGAAGCATCAATTCGGCGTCGCAGTCAAAGGCCAATGATGTGGCCCCCATGTCTTCGTTAACCCATTGGGGCATAAAAAGTTGCGCGTCCCCTGAAGATACTATTCTCCCTTGAGCGAGCGCTCCATCAACTGTCTTATCGCCTCTTGCGGCGGACGGCCAAGTTCCAGCATGGCATGCATTTGCTGGGCGATGGGCATTTCAACCGAATGGCGGCGGGCGAGATCGACGGTGGCGGCGGTAGTTTTGATGCCCTCGGCGACCATTTTCATGGATTCGACAATTTCGGAAAGTTTTCGGCCTTTCGCTAACTCTAATCCCACGTGGCGGTTACGGCTAAGATCGCCAGTACAGGTTAAGACCAGGTCGCCTAATCCGGCAAGACCAGCCAAGGTTTTTGGCTGGCCGCCCAGCGCCATGGCCAGACGGCTGATTTCGGCTAAGCCACGCGTTATCAACGCCGCCACGGCATTGTGACCGAGTCCCAGGCCATGGCACACGCCGGCGCCGATGGCGACCACGTTCTTCACCGCAGCCCCGATTTCGACGCCGATGGGGTCGGTGCTGGTGTAGAGGCGGAAGGATGGGCCGGAGAAGGCGGATTGGATGGTTTCGGCGAGCTCGCGGTCAGCAGAAGCGACGACCAGCGCGGTCGGGTCGCCGCGGGCGACTTCGCGGGCGAACGTAGGGCCGGAAATGACGGCGATGCGCGGGGCGAAGCGGGATCCGAGCACCTGCTGGATGACCTCGGAGACACGCAGCAGGGTGCCGGTTTCGAGGCCTTTGGTGGCGCTGACGATGTGCATTGTGGAAGTGAGGTACGGCAGCATCTGCTTGTAGAGCGAGCGGGCGAGGTGCGAGGGCATGACGCCGAGCACCGTTTGGGCGCCATCGAGCGCGGAGGCGAGATCGTTCAGGGTGCCGACGCTCGCGGGAAGCTGGAAGCCGGGAAGGTAGACGTCGTTGACGCCGGTCGAGCACATGCGCTCGGCGAGGTCCTGCTCATAGACCCAGAGGCGGATGCGGTCGAAGCGCGGGGCGAGGACGATGGAGAGTGCGGTTCCCCAGGAGCCGCCGCCGATGATGGCGAGATTTTTCATGAGCGGCGGATGCGCCATCGCTGAGGGGTAACAGCAGTTTTGCGGGAGCCGAGGGAGAGGACGTGCTCGGTGCCATTGCGGATGCGCGCGATGTTGGGGCGGTGGCGGTAAATGATAAACGCGGCGCTTGCGATGGAGGCGGCGAGGAGCGACAGCGGCGGCTGCAGGAAGAGCCAGACAGCCAGAGGGAAGGTTCCGGCGGCGAGAATCGAGCCGAGCGAAACGTAGCGAGTGTAGAGCACGGCCGCCGCCCAGACGATGAGGACGGCGAGGAGCGGAATGGGCGCGAGGTAGAGGTAGGCGCCGATGAAGCTGGCCACGGCTTTGCCGCCTTGAAATCTGAGAAAGATCGGGAAGGCATGGCCGGCCATCACGGCGAGCGCGGCGGCGCTCATCCAGTCGATACTGCCGCTGGTGAGTTTGCCGGCGAGCCAGACGGCGGCGAAGCCTTTGGCGATATCAAGGAGCAGGGTGACGATGCCGGCGGCGCGGCCGGTGGTGCGGAGCACGTTGGTAGCGCCGATGTTGCCGCTGCCGGAAGCGCGCACGTCGGCGCCGGTTTTCCATTTGACGATCAGATAGCCGAAGGGAATGCCACCGATCAAGTAAGCGGCGACAAGGGCCAGGAGAGCAGTCATCAACGGAGCGACATTTCGATTCTGTCACGTCCAGAAGGATTTTTCACGCGGCTGTAGGTTGGCGGCGGGATTAGGGGGTCGATCCATATATATGAGAACTCTTATCCTCGTGTTTTTTCTTATGGCGACCATCGCGGTGGCGCAGTCGGAGCGGAGTCAAGTAACGTTCTCCGGCGGAGAGGCCGTCGAGGTCGGCAGATTTGGCGGGGCTACGGCTGTGAGTCTGGGTGGGAGTTATAGCTTTCGGGTCTTACGCCTTCTCGGGATAGAGGCGGGGGTGCTGACGGCCCTGGATCCCACGGGAATCCTACGCGGCGCAAACTACAGCTTCGATGCCAAAGACCGGTTCACCTGGGTACAGTTCGGTCCGCGCTTGATTCTGCCGCTTTGGGACGGGCGAATGGAGGTGTCGGCAGGTGCGGGAGGGGCCTACGAGAACTATTCGATTGGCAACGCCTCGGGCTTCCTATTACCGCGCAGCGGTTGGGGCGGGAACCTCTCAGCGGGCGCGGCGGTTGCGCTCGATCACCGTGGACACCTCTGGCTGGGGATGACGCCGCGATGGTTTCTGGTGAATGCCGGGGAGGCGCATGACCGCTGGTTCATCGCCGCGGGGGAGTGCGGTTTCCGGTTTTGAACGCGTATCAGCGAGCCGGGCATGGACGAGCCGGAGCGGCGATGTTTTCTGGTCGGGTGCGGCGGATGTCGGCGGCCCACGCCTGGGTGGTTTCCATCACGGCGTTATCGCGGGCTCACTGTGATCGTTCAATTCCCGGTGGGTTTTTCGGCGTGGTCGATGACGAGCACTTCGACCGGGGCTCGTTTGGATTTGAGCTCCAGGCCGAGTTGTTCGTGAAGCGCGGTGGAAAGCGAGGGCGGCCCGTCGGGTTTCGGCGTGTCGAGGTCGGGAGTCCAGGTGAGTTTCAGGTTGAAGACGCCCGTAAGACCGGTTTGATTGATGACCGGGAGATCGGTGCTGCGGGCGAGGCGTTCGGCAAGAGCGTCCATGGTGGAGTTGCGGAGCTCGAGCGAGCCGTGGGCGGCGTTGGTGGCGGAGCCCGTGCCCTCGCCTTTTTCGAGCTTGGGTCCTTGCTTGGAGACGGTGAGGACCAGGGCGCGGAGCTGGCGGGTTTCGCGGTGGACGGCGAGGTGGAACCGGTCGGCGAGCAGATTGCGGAGCATGGCGTCCATGACGGCGTCGTCGTCGACGGGTTCGGCCGCTTCGGCTTCGATATGGAAGCGGTCGGTATCGAGCCAGGCGGGTCCACCGATCACTTGGCCGGGGCCGATGTGATAGGCGCCGATGATGCAGCGCTTGAGGGTGACATCGGTTCCGGTAGCGCGGCCGTGGCCGGTTTTGATGCCGGATGTCCGGGCCGCGATTTCGTCCGGGCTGGCGGGCTTGACGCTGGCAACCTCGAAGCGCGGCTCGGTTTGAGCGGCGGCGAGCAGGGCGAGGGCGATGATGGCGGTTAGTCGCATGTGAGTTTGACGTGCGAGATCGTTTAACTGTTGGCCCCGGTCAAGTGCGACATTTTCTGGTAGCCTGCGCCCAACGGCACCCTTGGGAGGCCTCACTTCCCGCTGCCGAACGGGAATTCCGCGAGCTGGGTGTAGACCGAGCGCGTGGGGCGGAGCTGGCTGCGGTAAAGGAAGAAGCGGTCGACGGTGAAGCGGCCGAAGTCGAGTGAGGGGAGTTTCTCAACGGCTTGTAAGAGTGCGGGCTGTTTGGCGGGAGTTTTGATGCGGGCGAGGGTGAGGTGCGGCGAGTAAGGGCGCTGCTCTTTGGCGATGCCGAGTGCGGCGAGTGCTTCTTCGGTTTCGCGGGCGAGTTGCGCGAGCGCATCACCGGCATGGACGCCGGCCCAGAACACGCGCGGCGCGTGAGGATTGGGAAAGAACCCGAGCTTCTCGATAGCGATCGGAATCGCTGGTCGCAGAGGCAGCGAGTGGAGCGCGGCGGTCAGTTCATCCAGACGCTCGTCGGGCCATTCGCCGATGAATTTGGTGGTGATGTGGAGATTCGCGACCGGGCTCCAGTTGATGCGCGCGGAGGGTGTGAGGCGGGCAACCAGGGATTCGAGATTGGCGAGGACGTCCGGGGGAAGGTCGATGGCGGTGAACAGGCGCATGAGGCGATGATAATTGTCGAATGGAATGGCGCGAGGTCGCAACGGGGAGCCGGATATTGCCGCGGGAGTTTTACGATCGCGATACGGTGACGGTAGCGCGGGAGCTGCTGGGCAAGATCCTGGTGCACGGGCGGGTTGCGGGAAGGATTGTTGAGACCGAGGCGTATCTGGGGGGC
The DNA here is from genome assembly GCA_030041035.1 of Bryobacteraceae bacterium. Taxonomy (GTDB): domain Bacteria; phylum Acidobacteriota; class Terriglobia; order Bryobacterales; family Bryobacteraceae; genus QHXW01. The sequence goes on from JASHOO010000681.1 coordinate 13,109, forward strand.
GACGATTTGGCGTCACATTCGGCGCGGGGGATCACCAAGCGCACGCGCGTGATTTTCGGGCCGCCGGGGCACGCGTATGTGTATTTCATTTACGGCATGCACGAGTGCCTGAATTTCGTGGTGGGGCCGGAGGGAACGCCGGGAGCGGTGCTCATCCGGGCGGCCGAGCCGCTAGTGGGGATGGGCGTGATGCGGCGGCGGCGGCCGAAGGCGCATGCGGCGATGAAGCTGGCATCGGGGCCGGGAAATCTGACGCTGGCATTCGGGATTACGCGGGCGCAGAACGGCGTGGATGTGACGCGCGGGCGACTGGTGGTGCGCGAGTGGAAGCCAGAGCCGCGGTTCGACATCCGGGTGACGCCGCGCATCGGCATCCGGCAATGCGCGGATTTGCCGCTGCGGTTCGTCATCGAGGGGAATCCTGCGGTGAGCGGGCGCGCGAGTGAACCAAGTTATCCCTCGCTGAGTCGCGATTGAAGCCGGCTAGAGGGCCTGGGCGATCCAGTAGCAGTAGCGCACGGGCGAATGGTCGGCGAGCGGGCGCGGCAGCGGCGCCGGCAGGAAGTTGAGCCAGTGCCCCTCCAGGGTTCCGAGCCCCAGGCGTGCGAAGGCCTTCCAATCGTCCGGCGGTTGAGGCGGGTTGGTGATCAGCTTGCCGTCGGGATTAATCCACAGGACGGTGACATTGGGGTGCTGATAGGGAAATTGAACTGTATCGAGGGGCACGTGCGTGACCAAGTCCTGGTTGTCTACGATCCGGTAACATCGCTGGGCTTGGGCGGCGTCCATGATGCGGGCGCAAAAAGCAGGATCGCCGACGCGCGGGCAGCCGAATGTATATAGGCTCGTGGCCGGGTCGCGAAGGTAAGTGAATGCGAGGCTGGCCAGGGCAGCGCCGAGGCTGTGGCCGGTGACGCAGATGTCCTGCCGGGGGTGGTTCTGGCGGTAAGCGCGCACGAGTTCGGCGACGCGCCACCAGACGGTGTGCAGATAGCGGCGAAATCCTTGATGCACGCGGGCACCGTCATCCGCGACCATGACGGCGTCGGCATCGGCTACAAGATCGTAATCATTGCCCTTTTCGGTGCCGCGGAAGGCGAGCAGGGCGTACACGTCGTTGGCGGCGAAGAATCCCCGGGCTGTGCAGGCATTATCGACGAAGCAGTCGCCGATGGTGTTGATGGTGGTGAAGCCGGCTCTACTCAGGATGGCGGAGTAATCTTCGCTATTCATGCGGGTGCTGCCGTAGCGGGCGTAGGCCAACATGGCGGCGTCCGCGGCCCAGGCGGCGTCGACAAGTACAGACGCTCCGGCGGTATAGCGCGGGCTTTCGAAATAGACGTAGTCGCCCTTTTTCGGGGGATAGAAGAGGTTGTCGGGAGTGGGGGCGAGGCAGTCTGGGTTCTTGAGCATGGTCTTACTGTACTCGTGAGCGGGGGCGAGCGGAAGCAGTGCCAGT
>JASHOO010000682.1 GCA_030041035.1 Bryobacteraceae bacterium
ACTGCTGGTCGTGGGCATGGTCTGGTTCTTTCTCCGCCTGCGAAGCTGACGCTCGCCGTGTCACCGGCATTTGGCAACCGTCAGGGTAATGTCGTCGTGCTGCTCCTCCCCGCTGAATTGACATACTTCATCCGCTATGGCCGATATGATTCCCTGTGCCGGCAAACGCCGGTGACGCCGCAGCGCCTCGATCAGCCGCCGTTCGCCGAATTCCTCGCCCCCGCCGCTCAGCGCTTCCGTCACGCCGTCGGTATAGATCAACAGCGTGTCTCCCGAGTGCAGTTTCCGCTCCTCGATCGTGCAATCCCATTCTCCAAACAGCCCCAGCACCGTCCCCGTCGCTTCCAGCCGTTCCACCGAGCCGTCATCCCGAACCAGAAGCGGAGGTAGATGCCCGCAATTCGCATACCGCAACCGCCGATCGGCATCATCATATTCGGCAAAAAACAGCGTCGCGAAAGCGTTCTCATTCGTGTTCTTGTGAAATACCCGGTTGACGGACTGCAGCAGCCGCCGCGGCTCTTCCAGCCCCGTCGCGCAGTGAATCCGCAGATTTGCCTGCAAATTGGCCATCAGCAGAGCCGCCGCAATTCCCTTACCCGCAATGTCACCCACCACCAGCCCGAAACAATCCCGCCCCAAGTCCAGAAAGTCGAAGTAATCGCCCCCCACCTGCCGCGCTTGAATGCATGTGCCGGCGTATTCGAGCGTCTTCATCGGCGGTAGCGTCTGCGGAAAGAGGCGCGCTTGCACTTGTTTGGCGATCGCCAGTTCCTGAACGGCTCGCCGCTCCGCTTCCGCCTTCTGCGCCAACGCGCGTCGTTGCGCTTCGATCTCCCGCGTCACCTCGTCGAATCCCACCAGCGCGAACGAATTACCGTCCGGATCCTTGAACTGCGTGAATACGCCACCCCATAGACCCGCCTGTTCCTCAGGCTCCGTAGCGGAGCCGCCAGCCATGCGCCGCCCCAACGTGACTCGCCTCAGCCGAGGGGCAAACTGAAACCGCACCCCGCGCTTTCTCCACTCCGAGTACTTGGCAATCACATTCTCGGTGACAAATACGATCCCCGTCGATCGTCCGATCAGCCTGTACTCCCAGGCATCGGGCTGCGGCGCGAGCAATGCCAGCACCGCGCCGCCGTCCGGTGGCGCCACAGCAATCCAGCGGTCGCCCGATTGCAGCTTGGCGTCAAACGCCACCTGGAATCCAAGCTGGTCCACATAGAATCGCAAGCTCTGATCCTGATCGCGCACGAAAACGTTCACCGCGTGAAGCCGGAGATAGAGGCCTTCGCCGCCCCCACCTTCACTCAGCCATTCCGCGCGCCCCCGTGAACTGTCCATGCGAGTGATTATAGGTGCATCGCCGCCGCACCCGCTCTCGCGTCCGTCGTAAACTCGAAGGGAGTGCAACCCGGACAGCCCAGCCGCACAGCGCGCGCCGCCGCCTTTCATCGCGCCGCCCATCAGGTGCTGGAAAGCGGACGCATCTTCTCCGATCCTCTGGCGCTCCGCATCCTCGGTGAAGACGGCGCCGCCATCGCGCGAGAAGCCGAACAGCATCCCTCCGGCCGCCGGATGCGCATCTTCATCGCCGTGCGAACGCGTTTCGCCGAAGATGCGCTGGCTGCGGCCGTCGAACGCGGAGTTCGTCAACTGGTGGTGCTCGGCGCAGGTCTCGACACTTACGCTTATCGCGGCGCGCTCGCCGCGAGGCTCCGCATCTTCGAAGTGGACCATCCGGCCACACAGGCATGGAAACGCGAGTGTCTCGCCGCCGCCCAGATCCCTCTGCCGCCTTGCCTGACGTTCGCGCCCATTGACTTCGAGCGCCGGACCTTGTCGGAAGGCTTAACGGCCGCGGGCTTCGATCACGCCCAGCCCGCCTTCTTCATCTGGTTGGGCGTTGTGCCGTATTTGACCGGGGAGGCCACTGATTCCACTCTCGGGTTCATTTCCCGTCTCGACGCCTCGGCGCATGTGGTGTTTGATTACAGCGATCCGCCGGAGACGCTCCCGCCGGAACTGCGTGCGTGGCACGATCGGCGCGCGGCACAAGTGGCGGAGTTGGGCGAAGCCTGGATCAATTATTTTGAGCCTCGCCAACTTCATGCCAAGTTGACGGCGCTTGGTTTCGCTGAGATCGAAGATCTGGGTCCGCGGGAAATTGTGTCACGTTATTTTCCGGGGCGAGCGGCCGGAATTCCCGGGCGCGGCGGACATATTTTACGTGCGGTGACAAGAAAAAATTCTTAGCGGCATTGTGCGCTTCACTGTATAATTTTGGGCGAACGGCTTAGGAGGTTTGACACGATTTATGCGTAATCTATATGGCCGTCCCAGGGGCGCGTCGCGCTCAATGTTCACCGGGTTTCTGTGCTGGTTTGCGGTCCTTTTCGGTGGGATCCTGCCTGCGACCGCCACTCCCTTGCATTGGCAGCTCAATGGCGTGACCTTCAATGATGGCGGCAAGGTGTTCGGGGGTTTCGACTTCGACTCCAGCTCCGGGACCTACTCCAACATCAACATCACCACGACGCCGGGGAGCCTGCTGGGTGGTGCTTACTACAACTCGGCTGCGCCCTATGCGAACCCCATAGCGAACACGAGTTTCTACGGCGTTTCCACCGTGCCGGTTGTTTCCGGATCGACCTCGACGCTCAATCTCACTTTTGCGTCACCGTTAACTTCGGCGGGTGGGACCTTCGGCTTTTCTGGCGCATCCGTGGAAGGGACCTGCGCCAGCTCGACCTGCGCTTCGTTTACGCCCATCCGTACGATTGCAACCGGCACAGTAACTGCCATTTCGTCGAGTTCCCCGAAGCGATGGTATGTCATCGGTGTCGTATTTTCCGATGGCGCTCAGGCTTTCGGTTCATTCGTTTATGACTCCACCTCGGGAACCTATTCCTCCATCCTGGTCACGACCACGGCTGGATTAGTCGTGCCCGGCACATCGTATTCTGTGCTGAGCCCGGCCGCAACTCCCACAGGCACCATCAGTCTGGTCTCGGCATCCGTTGTTGTTCCATCCAACACCACCGTCCTTACGCTGAACCTTGCATCCGGACTGGGCAACGGCGGAGGGACCTTCACCCTTACCGGCGCTACCGAAGGCACATGCACCGACGCAAACTGCAGTACCAGCAATGTCCTGCGAACGGCTGTCGTGAACGTGAACGGTTCCCTTTCCACCACCCAGCCGCCGGGTTACAGCGCCATTCTTCCCCAGATCGCCGATGGCGGCGGCTTCCTCACCGAAT
>JASHOO010000683.1 GCA_030041035.1 Bryobacteraceae bacterium
CAGAGATGATGCGCGAAGGGAGGGGTGCCGTCGCCCGAGTCCTGATCGACGGCCGGCGGCCAGTTGGGGCAGACTGATGTCCGTGCATCCTCCGGCGGCGCGAGCAGGTTGCGGTTCATCGTCTACCGCCAGATCAGCAGCCCGGACGTCGTGGCTGCTCCGAATCCGACAAGCTTCTCCAGCGCCGAGGCGGTCAGCCGCCGTCCCTTGGCATCCGGTACGTAGAAAATGTCGTCCGCCACGAGCGCCACATCGGGCGACTTGCGCGCGATGATCCGGTTCAATTCGACGGGGATCTCTTCCTTGTCCTTGATCCCAGGCTTGGCGCGGTAGATGTAAGCCTCTTTGCACGCGAAGGGCGCCAGACCTCCGGCGAGCGCCAGCACCTTCAGAACACTCGTCTCCTTTTCGTCCTTCAGCGCGAACGCGCCGGGGTTCTTGACATTGCCCACGGCATAGACCCGGGCGGCCTGCGGCACGCGGATTTCCTCGCCACCCACCAGATGCGGGTTCAACTCGGGGTGGTCGCCCGCGAGCAGGTCCTTCACCGCAACATGGTCGGTGACCGTCTTGCCATCGGCCGTCGTGTGTGTAAGCAGGATCTCGGACCCTGCCTCCGGATCCAGACCGTCGGCGCGCGTCAGGGCGTCCAGCAGCGTGACATTTCCGGTCGCTTGAAAAGTCACCGGGTGCTTCACTGCTCCCGCCACGCTCACCGGCCGGCTGCGGTATTCGACCACATTCACGCTCACTACCGGCTCGACCAGAATCTGCTCAGCGCGCAGGGCGTCAGCTATGGCCGTTTCGAGCTCGCGCGGCAGCCGGCCGGCGGCTGGGACGGCCCGTTTCAGCATGGGCAGCCGGATCTCGCCTTCCTCGCCGACGCGCACGGTCCGGCTCAGCTCCGGCGAGTCATAAACCGTAACGTTGATGAGATCGTCGGCGCCGATCTTCTGCGCCGGCTGATTCGCGCTCGCCATGTCCGCGCCCTGATCGGCCCGCAAGCCGATGAGACACACGAACACACTCGACGCCGCGAGAAGCAGTTTCATAGTTGCTCAATTGACTAGTGCAGGGGTTTCTGATGGACTCTCAGGGAAAGTGGGGGACCCCTGAACTGCTTGTCTTGCGCGGGTTTTTTATATACCTTTGACGCATGCTCGAATCCTCACGACGCAAATGGATCCAGTTGAGTGCCGCCGCGCTCAGCTTGTCAGGGTCGAAAACGCGGGCGGCTGAGCCCGCCAAGCGGCGCATCCGCCTGGGCGTGTCGACATACTCGTATTGGCATTTCAAGGGTGACAAGCCGCCGATCGAAATGATCATCGACCAAGCCGGCGAACTCGGATTTGACGGCGTCGAGGTGCTGCATCGCGGGATGGCCGGCGAATCGGTCCCCTACATGAACCAGCTCAAGCGCCAGGCCTTCCGCAACGGTCTCGATCTCATCCAGTTCACCATTCACCAGGACTTTGTCTCGCCCGACGCGCAAGTCCGCCGCCAGGAAATCGATCACACCCTGCACTGCATCGAGATGGCGGCGCAGTTGGGCACGCCTTCCATCCGCCTGAACTCAGGGCGCTGGAAAACCATCGCCTCGTTCGATGACCTCATGAAAGTCAAGGGCGATGAACCGCCCCTTCCCGGCTACACTAACGCCGATGCCCTCCAGTGGTGCATCGATTCGATCCAGGAGTGCCTCCCGGCGGCCGAGAAAGCGGGCGTGATCCTCGACCTCGAAAATCACTGGGGCCTGACCACCCGGACCGAAAACCTGCTGCACATCGTCAATACAGTGAATTCACCCTGGCTCGGCATCAATCTCGATATCGGAAACTTCCCGGGCGATCCTTATCCCGAGATTGAAAAAATCGCCCCGCACGCCAACATCGTGCATTTCAAAACATATTTCGGCGGCGGCGTCTGGTACACGCTCGACCTGGATTACCGGCGCATCGCGGGCATTCTGCGACAGGCCAATTTCAAAGGCTACGTCTCGCTCGAGATGGAGGGCAACGAGCCCGCTGCCACGGCCGTCCCAAAGAGTCTGGACCTGATGCGCCAGGTGCTCGGCTGACGTGTTTCTAACCCTTACGGTGCGAAGTATCCGAAAATGTCGAGGATCAGTTGTGTGGCATCCGAAGCAAACGCGTCAATCGATCCGTTGTTCGTCGCCACGATCGCCATGTTGGACGTAATCGCCCCATCCACGGCGTTCAGGGTGGAAACCACCGGCTGGGGCTTCCCATCCGGCCACAGGGTCAGGTAGCCCAAACCGGTGGGCGCAGGCAGCGCCGGCACCACGGTCGCGTTGAACACATATGCCTGCGCGACAGCGGGCGCTGAGCAGTAGCCGCTGACGGTCACCTCCAGGGTTCCCTGGAACGGAGGTGTCCCGTCCTGCCGCGTATCGAGCACCCGGCAGGGTGTCAGATTGTAGAGCGACAGGCCGCCGGTTTCTGGCGGGGCGAAGTAGCCGTCGATATCGATCACCAGATCCGTCGCGTTTGTGGCGAAGATACTGACGTTGCCGTTCGCTCCCCCGAGCACGATGACGGCGTTGGCGGTAATCGTGCCCTTTACGTCGTTGAGCGAGGCCACCACCGGCTGGGGCTGCCCCGCCGGCCATGCGGTGAGATATCCCACCGGCCCATTCGGCACGGCCGCCAGGTTCAACGAGTAGGCAACAGCCGCCGCCGGCACTGCGCAGGCGCTTTCCAGAATCGGGAATGTACGCGTGGTTTGCGCTGCCAGCGACGGTCCGCCCAGTGGGCCGTCGGGATTTCGAGTGTCCGCAATGCGGCAAGGCGTCAGCGGATAAAATGCCAGAGCCCCTGCTGCACCGGGCGGCACGAAATATCCATTGATGTCCAGGATCACGTCCGTGGTATCCGTAGCGAACACGCTGATGGCGCTCGCGACGCCTGCCGGCACAATCGCTGCGTTCGATTTAATGCGGCCGTCCAGCGAATTCAGCGTGGCCACCAGTGGCTGGGACTGGCCCGTGGGCCACACCGTCAGGTAGCCCAAAGTATCAGCGGGAACCACGGCGACGTTCAGCGAGTAGGCGGTGGCGGAGGAGGGAATGTTGCACGGGCCGGCGGGAATCACAAACTCGCGCGCGGTCCCGCCGGCGATGGGCGGCCCGCCGAATGCACCGTCCGCATTGCGCGTATCCGCGACGCGGCAGGGAACCACCGGCACGAACAGCGACGGGGACGGCGGGCCGCCTCCCCCTGTGGCCGGCGTGATCGCAACGGATATCCCGGTCGCGGTGATGGGTATCGACGCCGCGGAAGCGGATGCCGCGATCGGATTCGCCATTTGAACCAGCGAACTCGTGTCGGTAGTGTTCGGCGAAACGGCGAGTGAGATGACCGCCAGTACTCCGTTGGCAATGGTGTTGTCATTGAGCCCCAACACTACGCACCCGTAAGCAGCGGGCGTGCCGCTGCAGGTGACCGACTTGCCCGCGGCAACGGCAACAGGCCCGGCCGTCACCTGGATCGCCGTGAAATCCGTGCCCGAATAACTCATCGTCCACTGAACCCCGGCGGGTTGTTGCCCACTTGCCGATGTCAGCATCACGTTGATGGAAACTGTCCCTGCCGCAGCGGAGGCCTGTGACAAGGTCAAGCTGTCGCTTTGCGCCAGCGCAGCCAGCGGGAACGACAGCATGAGACAAACGAGTCGAAACGGCATAAGACGGAGAATGGAAGCCTTTCTGTT
>JASHOO010000684.1 GCA_030041035.1 Bryobacteraceae bacterium
CGCACGACCCGGCCATGCACCATGTCGTTGACATTGTGGGTCTGGAAGAAGCGCTCCCAGGCGTCCGGCTGCAACTGCTTGATTCCGAGGGAAAGCCGATGTGCTTTCGCATCAATTGCCAAAATCACGGCTTGCACGATCTGCCCTTTTTTCAACACCTCGGAGGGGTGCTTGACGCGCTTGGTCCACGACAGGTCCGAAACATGCACCAAACCGTCAATCCCTTCTTCAATTTCCACGAACGCGCCGAAATCCGTCATGTTGCGCACGCGGCCCTCGACTACTGAGCCGACGCTATAACGGTCCGCAATGGTGGTCCAAGGGTTCGCCTCCAGTTGCTTCAAACCCAGAGAGATGCGGCGATCTTTCGGATGAACGTCCAGCACGACCGCTTCCACCTGGTCGCCGGGGCTGACCACCTTGGCCGGGTGTTTCATGCGCCGCGACCAAGTCATTTCAGTCACATGGATGAGCCCCTCGACACCTGGTTCAAGCTCCACGAAGGCACCGTAGTCGGTGACATTGACTACCCTTCCCACGACGCGGCTGTTTACGGGATAGCGCTGCCCCACGCCGTCCCACGGGTCGGGCGCAAGCTGCTTCATGCCGAGCGAAACACGCTCCTTGGAATGGTCGAACTTGAGAACCTTGACGGTGACCTCGTCGCCGGGGTGCAGCAGTTCTGAGGGATGGGCTACGCGCCCGTAGGACATATCGGTCACGTGGAGCAGGCCGTCAATGCCTCCCAGGTCGATGAAGGCGCCGTATTCGGTCAAATTCTTAACCGTTCCGGTGACGACGGCGCCCTCTTCGAGGTGTTCGAGTGTCTCGGACTTCCGCTCGTTGGCTTCCTGTTCGACCGCGAGCCGGCGCGAAACCACTACATTGCCGCGGCGCCGGTTCAGTTTGATGATCTTAACCGGGATGTCCTGGCCGACGAGGGAATCGAGATTACGGACCGGGCGAGGGTCCACTTGCGAGCCGGGCATGAAGCTCTTGATGCCGACATCCACCGAGAGCCCTCCCTTCACACGGCCCAGCACGTGTCCGGAAATGATGAGTTGCTGTTCGTAGGCTTTTTCTAGGTTGTCCCACACGCGGATGCGCGCCGCGCGCTCATGGGAAAGGAGGGTATACCCTTCGACCTCCTGACCGTGATCGATCATGACGTCGATCACATCGCCCGGCTGAACGTGGATTTCGCCATCGGACCCGCGGAATTGCTCGATGGGAACCAGACCTTCCGATTTGTATCCGAAATCGACGATGACTTCCTGAGCGGTAACCTTCAGGACTCTGCCTTCGAGGACCTCTCCTTCACCTGGAGGAACGAAGTGGCTGTAGTCGTCGAGAAGGTGCTCGTAATCCTCCGTATTGTTCGGCACGGGGGGTTCCAGCTTCCCGCTGTTTTGGTCGACGGCCATGGCCAATCTCCGGAGGCACTGATCCCTTAAAGGTTCGCGAGCATGCTAATCGCGCGGTATGTCATAGAAACAAAGGGGTGAAACCCAGACTCCGGGTGGGAACTGGTCCAGCCGAAATCACTACGTTTGGCTACCGACAAACCAATAAAAATCAGTATGTTATGAAAATATAGCGGAGGAATTTGGGGATGTCAACGGCAGGTAATGCGCTAAAATTTAGCGCAGCACCCAAGGGCGGGTCGTGCGCCCGCAACCGGGGCAACACGCGGGATCATTTACGGCGCTTTACGGCCCGAGTTGCCGCTCAGCAGTGAAAGCAGGTTCCGTCCTAGTACCGCTGAAGCGGTCAAAATGCCGCCAAACATCGCGCCCGCGACGCCCGCAGTGCAGACATCCTGGCCTGTGAGAAAAAGGTTCCCGACCGGAGTCCGGGGACGAAGGGAGCGGAGCTGAAAGCGCTCGGGCGATGCACTCAGCCCGTAGATCTCGCCGTGTTGGTAATTGGCGAAATTCCGCGTGGAAAGTGGGGTGGACATCTCAGCATAGTCAATGCGCCCGCGCGTCGACGGGACATACCGCTCCAGTTCCGCGACGAGTCGAGTACGAAACGACTCCTTCAGCTCGTCATATTCGGCTCCACGGCGTTTCCATGCCGTCCCGGCCCAGCGAGCAAACCACTCGTACGGCGCCAGGGCAACCACTTCGATGGTGCATCGGCCGGGATGGCGAAGCTCGAATTGGGGGTCTTTTACGGAGGGGAATGAAATGAACAGAACCGGAAACGGCTGGTCCGGACTCGCCATGAAACGGGCCACATTCCTATCATGATCAGGCCCTGGGAGCACCCAGAGATTGGTGCCGTCCAAAGACAATTCCGCCGCGCTGTGCCGCAAGCCGGCGTAGAGGCAGAAATGCGCCGCCGACGGCGGGATCTGTTTCAGAGCCTGCACAAAGCCGGCGGTCCCTTTGGCTTCGGGCGGCAACAGGCGCTCAAAGGTGTTGGACGCACCCGCGTCGCTCACTACGAGACCGGCGCGAACCTCACTCCCATCCGCCATTCGCACTCCGACCGCGCGGTTGCTTCCATCCACGAGGATCCGGCTGACCTCGGCGCTGACGAGAATCTGGCCGCCGGTTTTTTCGATGGCGGGTGTGATGGCGCGTGCGATCTCTGCCGCGCCGCCCACGGGATAGCCGGCACCCTCGAAGTAATGATCGGCGATGATGGCGTGCATGCCGAAACTACTCCGGGCCGGGGGCAATCCATAATCGCCCCATTGCCCGGTGAGAACCGCGATCAGCTCGCGGTTGGCCGTGATTCGGTGGAGCACTTCGGCCGTGGTCCGGCGGGCATAATGCAGGAAGCCGGCCCGGAGCAGCCGGCCCGCCAGCAGCGCCACCACCGGCGGCAGGGCTTTCTCCGCGAAAAACATCTGATTGGAACGCACAACCCCACGAACGGCTTTAAGATATTGATCAATCGCCTTCCGTTCGGCGGGGAAGTACTCTTTCATCCGTTCCCGAAAACGTTCGCGGCCGCTGACGAAGTCGTATTCCTTTCCGTTGAGAATGATGCGATCGTAGACACTCGGGGTGGGATGCCAATGCAGTGTGCCGTCCGTTATCGAATCGAAGATCGCGCGCAAGCGCTCGCCCGCCTGCACCTGGCCGATGTAGTGAACGCCGACGTCCCATTCGTATCCGGGACGATGAAAGATGTGAGTGAATCCGCCGGCGGTGTAATGCCGCTCGAGCACCAGGACCCGGCGCTCCCCGTATCGCGCGAGAAGGGCGGCTGCGGTCAGGCCTCCGATACCGGATCCGATGACAATGGCATCAAAGGGGCCTTGCGGCGGATGTTGCTTGTAGGAGAGCCCGACCGAACGGCTCTGCTTGAGCGCGTTAATGTCGTCGCGGTTCGGAGGCGGCACGTAGGACCTTCGTCAACATTATGTCGCTGAGGCCGTGCGTACGGAAGCGGTGTTCGCCGCTGCGCTCGAGGCCGGCAGTGCGGGTCAGCCTGTGTTACCGCCGGTGCTCTTCGACGCGCGCGCGGCCCATGCGGGCGGCTTCGCGCTCGCGTTCGGTGCGGGCATGCAGTTCATGGTGTTCCGCAACACGCCCCGGCGCATAGCGCGGGACGGCGTAGGGATGGACGTAGGTCGCGCGATTGGCCCAGGTCCTGGCCCAGGGATGATCGTTGATGAAGACAGTGTGCGAGGCCCAGACAAAGCGATTCAGGCCCCACCCCCAGGGCCGGAAGGCCGCGGTGATGGTCACACCATAACCAAAGCTGATGGCTCCACCGACGAAGAAGCCGGGCCGCGGAGCGAAGAAAACCACCGCGGGGCTATAGTAGGGCACGCAAATAAAGGCCGGATTCACGGGCAGAATTTCGATGTAGGGGCCTCCGCTCACAACGACCTGCGAATTCGTCGTCAAATAGCCATAGTTTCTGGCTGCCTGACGCATGCGCTGTACCGCGTCCATCACATCGGACTGCTGCGCGAGAAAGGCGTTGCCGAGCTGAGTAGTCCACCCCATGTCGGAAGCCATCATATCGAGGACCGAGGGGAAAGGAAGGAGAGCCTGCACGCTGGGATCCCACGGCAAGTGGTCTTCGGCGATAGCGGCGGCCAGAGCGTCGCCGGTGAGGTAATGGTGCTCGTCGGCCCAGCGCGCCGCGTCGGGGATCTCGCTAGGAAAGGTAGCGGCGGCTAAAACCTGGGAAAGCAAAGGATCCGGATAAAGCGCGATGCGCTCGACCAACTGATCCAGTTGTTGGGGCGGCAACATCGGCGGCGGTGGTGGCGGTGCCTGTGCCAGAACCGGTGCAACCACTAATCCAGTGAGAGCAAGGAGTGTGAGAATGGCTGTTGGCCGGCCGATTGTCGTCGTTAGCATCTGCATCAAGTTCTCCTTTCGAGCGTCATCCATTCAATTAGGCGGATGGACGGCGCGGCACGTTTCCCGGTTTTATTGTCGCGCAGATTAAAAACGCTCAACGCGCACTCAGCGCGCGCAAAGTTCAGAAACCGTGGTCAAACGGCCGCCGCTCGCGGTGAATTCGTCCAGTGTTTTTCTGGAATCGTCCGCACGTAAACTGGCGATGGCGTCGGTGACCAGGCTGACCGGGTTGCCCGTGCGCAAAAGCGCGAGGGCGGCAAAGCGCACGCAATATTCAGTGACGACACCATAGACGACATAGCTGTCTGCCGCGAAACGGGCCACCAGAGGCTGGAAGTTAGGGCTCGTCGTAATATCGAGACGGTTCTTTTCGAACAGGATCTGCTGGGCGCCCGCAATCGAATATTCTCCGGCAGCGACGCCGATCACCGCGCGTTTCTCGAGCAACGTTTCGAGCGGCTTTGACTGTCCCACCGTACCGGCCACGCAGTGCGGAGGCCACTCACGGAATTCCGGATCGTCTTCGGTGTGTGAGCAGGCGCTCGAAACCAGCGGAATGCCGTGCGCTGCGGCGTAATGATTCAGGCGGCTGAGCACAGGGATCAGACATTCCGCCCCCGGAACGTACAAAGCTCCCGCAGGAAAGAGAAAGTCAATTTGTGTGTCGATATCGAAGAAGGCGGGTCTCATGCCAGGTTCCTGCGCGTGCGCTCGATCAGTGCCATCAAATCGTTGCTGTGTTCGACCGGACGGGGCGGCGCGACCTCCAGGCCGCGCAGCCCGGCGGGCAATTTCGCGATCGCTTCAGCAGCACGGGCTTGGGCGGTCTTGGCATCGGGAAGTGGCTCTATCAGATTTCCGCCAAGGATCACCGGCTGCAGCAAAGCTTCGGCTCCGGCGCAGCACTCCGCGACCCGGCCGAGCACGTCGCGATCAGGAAGGCGAAAAATCTGCTTGGCGCCGGGGAGGGTTCCCTTGTTCTCACTGAACTTGGCGGTGAAGCGCTTGATGCCGCAGATATCGACTTCCACCAGTTTGTAGACGGTCCCCATAGAGGGTGCGTCGCCGGAAGTGGCCAGCTCGGTTCCCACGCCGAAAAGATCCACCGGAGCCCCGTCGGACACGATACTGCGGATTTTCTGTTCGTCAAGGTCGCCTGTGACCATGATCTTGGAATCGCGGAGCCCGGCCTGGTCGAGAATGGTGCGAACCTGGCGCGCCAGGGTGACGATGTCGCCACTATCGAGGCGAACTCCCCACAGCGGAGGGCCGAGCTCGGCAGCGCGGCGCGCGCCTTCGAGCGTGTCATAGGTATCAATGAGCTGGACGGTTTGCGGGCCGAGCAGTTTTTGCAACTGGCGGAACGAATCCATTTCATTCGAAAACGAAAGCACCCAGGAGTGGGCCGCAGTGCCGAACACGGGAATGCCGTAACGCAGGCCGGTGAGGGAGTTGCTGGTGCCCAGGCAGCCGCCGATGTAAGCCGCGCGAGCCGCGAGAACACCGGCTTCGGGAGTGTGGGCGCGGCGCGTACCGAACTCGACAATGCCGCGGCCGCTGCCCGCTTCCACCATGCGCGCGGCTTTGGTGGCGATGAGAGATTGAAAGGTGATGGCCGAGAGCAGATACGTTTCGGGAATCTGCGCTTCGATGAGCGGAGCGCGGACCATCATCATAGGCTCGCCGGCGAATAGCGGCGTGCCTTCAGGGACGGCGAAGAGATCGCCCGAGAAGCGAAATCCGCTGAGATAGTCAAAAAAGGCGGGCGAGACCTGAGCGAACTGGGGCAGCCCGCGCAGATAGGCGATCTCCTCCGCGGTGAAGCGCAGGTTCAGCAGGTACTCGACGCACTGGGGAAGTCCCGCGACGATGACAAAATTCCGGTTGCTGGGCAAACGGCGGAGGGACAACTCAAAGGTGGCCTTCTGTTTGGCCTTGCCGGCTTCGAAATAGCCGGCCGACATGGTCAGTTCGTAGAGGTCAGTGAGAAGTCCGGTCACGTTTGTGGCGCAGAGGACTGCGCATTCTGTGCCACCTACTTTTTACCACTTTTTGGGGGTTGGAATTCTTTGACGCCGCTTGCAGCCTTTTCGAGATCCTCGACGGCCTTGCTGTCCAGCTCGTACACGGTGGTCTCACCTTCGCGCCGGGCATAGTACTGATCCCCTTGCTTCCAGATGGAAACCTTTTCCACGCGCTTGCCGTCGCTGGAGGTGACGGTAGCTTCGAAAATCGCCGCTCCTGAGCCGGAATCCAGGAACTTAGTAGAAGTCAGGTCGCGCAACTTATCCACTAAGTCCTGAATACTGGGGCCATCCATTTGTTTCGCGCTTGACAGCCACTTATCGCCGGCCTTTTGATAAGTTACTTGCGTAGTTCCGTTGTGGATATCGAGCTTGGTTGGGTCATTCCAGCCGAAATCGAACAGCTTTTTGTTGCGGAAGTCGTCCAAACCTTTATCGAGACCGTCGCCAAAGTCACTCATTACTTTATAAATTCCTTCCACGGCAGAGCTTTTGGCGTAGTAATTCTTATCTTTGTCTTTCCTGACTTCGATGTCTTGAGTGCCACCGGCATCGGTAACCGCGGCTACGGCTACGCGCGTACCGATAGAGAATCCGGCCACCGCCTTCTTGGCATCTTCATCCGAACCGGACACGTCCATCCGGGCGTCTTTCAACTTCCGAACCAGTTCATCAACCTGGAGGCCGTCGGCGCGCAGCGGCCTGGGCTTGAGAATCTGCCATTCGTTTTGATTGTTCTTGCCGAACTCGATGGTCTGGCCTTTGGCGGTAAGGTCCACGCGGGTCAATTTGTCGGAGTTGAAGGTGAGCAGCCGTTTGTCGCGCAAATCTTTGGACGTCTTGTCCAGACTCGACTTGACGTAACTGGCGATCGTAAAAATGCGCGGATCACTTTGAACCTTGGCGAACGTGCCCGATCCGGTGGGCGTGTCATCGCCGAGCAGCAGCGTTTGTACCTTGCCGTTCTTCTCCGTGATCTTCACCTGTTCCGCCGGAGCACTTAAACCATAAGAGGAGAGATCCGGTGCCTTATCTTCAATCAGGCGGTCCGAAGACAGCGAAGACAGCGAAGTGACCAGCGAGTTGACCGAATCCTGATCGGCGGCCAGTGGCTTTGGCTCAACGATTTTCCAAGTGCCGGCTGCCTTAGTCAGCTCTGTTGTGTCGCCCGCTTTCTTAATCAGATCAATTTGCGTGAACTGATCTTCGGGAATGCTGAGGATCTTCGGAGTGGCGTCGGCCAGGGGTTTGCTGGTGTCGGCCTTTTCCCTCTTCTCCGACCACCAGGCGGCGCCGCCGAGAGCCGCCAGTACCACAACCGCGGCAAGCAGGCCCCGGAACTTCATGTCTTATCTCCTCTGCCACCAGACGACAAATCCGGAAACCACCACGATCAACGGAAGGAATAACATACTGGAGTAGAACAGAGCCGACATCTGGCGGCTGCTGATGTTCAGACGGCGATCTTCCGGGTCCTTAGGCCGAATCGAGATCAGATCTTCATCGGAACTAAGCCAGTTCATCATATTGAGGAACAGATCGCGGTTACCGTTGAAGGGCAAAATGTTATTGCTGGCCCAGTTCGAGCTTCCTACCACCACGAAACGGCCTTCCTTGCCGGCAGCATCTTTGTAAGTGCCGGCCGCGCCCAAAGTAAGTGGACCTTTCTTGTCTTTCTTCGGATCAATACGAATTTCCGGCGAGTTGATTTGGGTAGTTGCGTAGCTATTGGATGAAGTACTGAACAACGCTTCCGCAGTACCTTTGGCGGGCGACTTGACTTCTAAAGTACGAGCCAGGGGGAAGGCCGTCGCCACGTCTTTCAGGTCGCGGACGATGGGCTGTGACTCATAGCTCGTAACCAGGGGAACTTCCGGGCCGAGACCAAAAATTTGTCCCACGCCGCTGGTGTCAAGTGCAAGGTCTTTGTCGAGGGTAACACCCCAACTCTCGATCACGGCCGAAAGCGCAGGGCTGCCGGAGTAGTCATCGTGGCCCAATTTGAGCGGCGGATCAATCATAAACAGCGCGCGTCCGCCGTTTTCAACATAAGTCTTGATGGCGTCGACCTCCGGCTGGGTGTAATCGTACTTGGGGCCCGCGACGACGAGCACCGTGCAATCGCCGGGAACTGAGGGCTTGGACGCGTTCTCCGCGTCAGAAGCGCCCTGCTGTCCCAGTTTCACGGTCTGCGGCGTGGTCGCTGCACCGGAGCCGGCTTGCAACAGGGATATGGTGCGCGTTTTGTAGTTGTTCTTCTCGATGGCGTCTTTCAAAGCAGAGTAACCGGTGCGCCCGCTGTCGTCCAAACCGTGCTCACCGCTGCCACTTACGAAACACACATTGCGCTCGCCGCTTTTGAGCGACCGAATCAGGGCACCTGTGACATCTTCCTCAGTAAGGCTCTTCGCTTCTTCCTTACGCAGACCGCTATCTATGTAAATCGTGCCATAAGTCCGGACTCCGGCAGCCCTGGCAAGCTGCGGTTTCTTGTCCGGATCTACATAGTCCACCTTCAGTCTGGTGGACAAGTTGTTATACCGGTCTAACAGATCGCGTGCCCGGCCGAATTCACTCGTCTTATCAAAGTAAGTGATGGTTACATCACGGTTCAGGCCCTTTACGACCTTCTCAGTTTCCTGGGAAAGGCTATAGCGTTTGTTGGAGGTCGCATCGAAGGATTTGTTATGGCGGTTAGCCAGCCAGTTGGTTGCGCCCAGTATGGCGATAATCACCACGAGATAAGTGAATACGTAGGCGCCATAGCGGGTCTGTCTTGCCTTGAGCCACTCAGAATTCATTACGACCTCCAGCGCAGCGATTCTACCGACCGCGCGGTCAGAAACAATCCAAAGAAAATCATCGAGAGATAAAAAATCACGTCCTTGGTGTCAATGACGCCTTTGGCGAAGGGTTCGAAGTGAGTCACTACGGAGAGATACGCAACGACCTTTGCCCACGCGGATTGATCGTACGCGCTCACCCAATCGAGGACCCACAGCATGAGGCAGACGGCAAACGTGGCGCCGCCCGCGATAATCTGGTTCCGTGTCGTGGTCGAGATGAAAATGCCGATCGCCAGCAGGCAGCCGCCCTGCAAAAGCAATCCCAGGTATCCCACCAGAATCGGCTTCCAGTCCGGCCGCCCGAACGCAAAAAGGATCCCGATGTTCACTCCGGAGATGGCCAGGATCGAGGCGTAGAGCACCAGTGCGGCCAGCCACTTCCCGAGCACAATCTCGAGATCACGTACCGGCGAAGTCATGAGCAGCTCAATGGTTCCCGAGCGCTTCTCCTCCGCGTACAGCCGCATGGTGATCATGGGAATCAGGAATAGGCCGATCACACTGGCGTTGGTCAACAGCGGGCGGATCACGTACTCGTTGACGTCCATGGGCATGCCTCGGCCCATCATGGCCATTTGCATTCCCTGCAAAACGAAAAATCGGGTCGCACTGTAAAAGAAAAACCCGAAGATGACGGCAAAGATCGCCAGCAGAAGATAGGCGATGGGGGAAGCAAAGTAACTCTTCAATTCCTTTTTGAAGATCACCAGAATGTTTCGCATAGCTATACTTTCGCCTCCGCTTTTTTCTCTTCCGGCTGCTTCTCCTCGGGTTTTTCTTCGGATTTCTTTTCCGCCTTTTCGGACGCCGTCAGTTGCAGGAAGATGTCCTCCAGGCTGAAGCCGATCGGACGAAGCTCATTCAGGTCCCACCCCGCAGTGACGACCGCTCGTGCCACTTCGGGCCGGATCGAGCGGCCCTGCATGCTCTCCACTTCAAATGCGCACTGGTTAGCCTTGGTATCTTTCAGCACAACACGACTCACGCCGGCTACCTGTTCCAGGCGCTGGCGCACTTCGCCGGGATTCAAATTTCCGTTCGCGGCCGCCACTTCGACGGCTACCGACTCCGATCCGCGCAGGCGGTTGGTCAGGTTGGTGACGGTGTCCTGCGCCACCAGCTTTCCCTGGTTAATGATGATGACGCGCTCGCAGGAGTGCTCCACCTCCGACAGGATGTGGGTGCTCAGGATGATGGTGTGGTCGCCGGCCAGACTGCGGATCAATTCGCGGGTTTCGATGATCTGTTTGGGATCGAGACCGGAGGTCGGCTCGTCAAGGATCAGGACGTCGGGGTTATGCAGTATGGCCTGCGCCAGTCCCACGCGCTGGCGGTAGCCCTTGGAAAGCTTGCCGATCAGCCTCAGCTTCACGTCGGTGATGGCGCAGCGTTCACACACCTCGTTGACCCGCTTGGGGACATCGGCGTTCGCGAGGCCTTTCAGCTTGCCCACAAAGGTCAGGTACTCGCTGACCTCCATGTCGGGATAGAGCGGCGGTGATTCAGGCAGATAACCAATCCGTTTCTTGACTTCGAGGGGCTGCTCCAGCACGTCGAATCCCGCCACCCTGGCTGTGCCGGCGGTGGGCGGCAGGAAGCAGGTGATGACGCGCATGGTGGTGGTTTTCCCCGCCCCGTTAGGGCCGAGAAAGCCGACAATCTGGCCTTTTTCCACCTCGAAGGAGATATTATCGACAGCCACAGTGCGGGCGTATCGTTTCGTCAAACCTTCGACTTTAATCATAGTGAGTCACGACCGATAAACAGCGAACCTGCCTTCGGAGGCATTGGGAGCTGCCGGATCAAGGCAACGGTCGCGGAATTAACTTGAAATTTCATCATAGGAACGCCCGGCAAGACTTGTCAAATCAGCGCCCCGGTAGCCGGCGGGCCCGTTCTGAGATTTTCGCATTTTTAGCCCCACTAGGACTTTTGCACTATCTCCGTCTGCTTGTCTCCCATGCCGACCAGTGGGTGGCCGTGTGCCTGGTTCCACTGGCCTGCTGGGTGCTGCTGAACGGGCTGGATGATCTGGTTCTCGATGTAGCCTGCGCCTGGTCGTGGCTGGCCGAGCGACTCCTCAACCGC
>JASHOO010000685.1 GCA_030041035.1 Bryobacteraceae bacterium
CCCGCGAAGGAGCGCTCGCGCCCTTGACCACCGCCTCATTCAATCGCATCTTTCCTCCCCGCGTTCCATAAAGTAGTTCCGCGCTATTTAACGCTCTCGCCGCCCTCGTGTACGTCTGGTGTACGTCCATGTCTGAGCCGCTTCTGTCTTTTAGTGTCTCACAAAGTACACCTAATTTCCAGCGCAAACTGTTGTCGATTAAGGGGTTCTGGTCATAAGTGGCTTTGTTTTGTTTTGCTTGATTTTCCCGTCTGAAAGTAATCGGGTACTACTTTATGGAGGAGAAGTAGGGGGAGGATGGGAGGGGAGTTACGCCTGCGTCCGTCAAGGCCATCCAGGTTCGTCGGTCTGAGATAACCGTGTTCTGAGTATTGTGGAATCGGAAACCCAACGGAGGTTTGCGGACGCGGCAAAAAGCGAAAAATCATGGAAGAAGTTTCTGAAGAAATCCGGTATCGCGAGCGACCAACCAGGGGCCGACTATCGGAAAATCGAGCCTCTAAGGGCCGGCGTAATATCCCTGACTCCTCCCCAAGAATGGTACCTCATGCAAATGTTCGAGGCGGCACGTCGCATATTCCCGACGTTATTCAAGCGTCCCTGGCGGGCAGTGATTAGCCCAAGCGGCAGTTTCGTAGCCGCCGATAATCCAGTCATTCTTGAAGGTCCGAAGGGCGCCATGAGGGGTTTTCAGAACGCCGAGTTGATTACCTATGTCGTGAGCCGCCACTTGTTCCTATATTCGGCGTCTGATCGGTTGACCGTGCGGGAGACGAGAAAAAACATCGCCAGGATGAACACACTATCCCTTCTGCACTGCGACCAGCAGGTCTTCTCGCACATCCCAGATTTCGATTGGATGGACGCGGACCAGAAAATGCAACGCGATTGGAAGCTGTTCGTTAAAGAGAAATATCTGTGAGGGGAGACCAGGAGTAGAAGTATCGGAACTTCTTTTTCCGGATGAGAGCCTGAGTGTTGGGTTGATGGATGGGCGGACGATCACGGTTCCGCTTACAGGAAACGTGGGGACAGGAAACGTGGAGCCAGACCGGCCGTTTCCTGCATGCGGTCGGAAAACCCGGGAAGCGGGCGGTCTGTCACCAGGTTTTGTCCGGTCTTCCGAAACCAGTGAAACGGCCGGTCTGTCACCACGTTTTAGGGAGAGGGATTAGCGATCGGCCGTCGGCGAGTCTTTGAAGCCGGCCCGAGGACGGGTGGCGACTTTGCGTTCAGATAGTCGAAGAGCCGCGGTGTTGAAAATCGGTTACCCTTCAGAGGTACCAAACCGGCTGCTGGATCTCGTGAGCTGCGGAACTTCATCATCGGATAAAGATAATGCGCGTTGAGCAGATGTCCCCATGCGGCGTTTCGTCTATAGCGGTCGCCCCCGATGTGGACGCTGCCTGGTCCGGTTTCGTTCGCCAATACGCCGAGGCGCGCAACAATGTCCTTGTCATTGCCGTAACTCTCGATCCACGGCGCCGACATACGGCCCCGGCCAATCTTCACCGGAACCATTTCAGTAGCGCAGTTGGCGAAGCAATAGATCTCAAGTTTGCTTAACTCATCTCGCGTCACCGGCTCTGGCTGCCGGAATCCGTAGCCGGGCCAGTCGAAAATCGGCGTCACAGCCGGTTGCGCATCCATCCCCGCTCGGGCGGGGCGCATGGTTTTCTCGAAATCCCACCGCTCGGCCAGCTTTCGAGCGACTGCATACTCCGGCGTGATCACCGGCTTCGTGGCCCAAGCCTTATGAATTGGAGGATGCAGCCCTTTCAGCAGTTCGAGAATCACTGCCGAAAGGATAGTGCCTTGAGAATGCGCCAGCAAGATGAGCCGCTCGCATCTCTGATTCTTTAACGCAGCGTAGATGTGAGGAAAGGCTATGGCCACGGATTCGGTTACCTGGTCCCACTCCTTGCCGGCTGCACAAGCTGCGAGGTCGAGCATAAAGCCGCGGGTAAAGTTATGCAACACAGTCAGCGGCCTTCGAAACAGGCGGTGCAAATACTTGGCATTGAGAAGAACGACGCTGTGATCGGTGCAGATCCCGTTGATGAAAAACCACATTTCCCGCGGGGTGGGGTTCGGTACGTTGGCGCGGTCCGGGTAGCGGAACACCAGCGATGGTCTGAATAACAGGTCGGAAAATGGAAGCTGCACGCCCCGCGGTTTCCAAGGCACGGCGGGGATCAGGATGTGAGCCAGCACCGGAAAGCCCTTGTTCCACTCGTGGAATGCGGCCAGTTGCAACTCCGTCGGAGGACATGTTTGAGTACGCCAGGAGTCGGAATTGCCGAGGACCGAACGGAGATAATCCGGCGGAAAGATCAGGAGAGCGTGACCAACGTTGCTTATGAGATCGATCGCCTTTGTGACCATTGCTCCTCCTAGTTTTGAGGAACGTTGATTACTATGACGCTTGAGAAAAAGCGTCTAAATATGGCGGCAGCTACGAGCCCATAGGGATATTCAGATTACTTACACCGTAATTATACTGCGGCTGCGGGGGAACGTGGGGAAACGGCCGGTCTGTCCCCATGTTTCCCCCATGTTTCCCCCCTGGGGAAACGGCCGGTCTGTCCCCAAGTTTCCCCTGGGGAAACGGCCGGTCTGTCCCCATGTTTCCTGTCCCCATGTTTCCCCCCCATGTTTCCCCTCCTCAGTCCCGATCTTTGTACTCTTCCGGGACGTCGTCTTCCGGCACCTCGTGCGTGCGGACCTCTGACTCCTCATCGTCCTCGGCCTTTTCGACGCCGGCGACTACGCCTGCCTCGAAGGCATTGCCTTCTTCGAGCAGTTCGTCGACACTTTCCGAATCGGCGATTTCAGAGTCGCGCAGGCCTTCGAGGTCGCCGGATTGCAAACCGGATCGTGATTTGAGTGCGCCCTGTGCGAATCCTGCCGTTCGCTGCTCGCGAGTCCTGCGGGCCCGCTTTTTCCGCACCGTCGTCTTGGCCCTAACCGCCTTCTTCCCGGCGACGGGTTTGGTCGCGGCCCGCTTGCTTGGCGCGTGTTTCCCAGCCTTCTTACTCGCGGTCCGTTTTGCCTTCGCCGCTTTCTTGCCTGTTCTCTTGATCGCCATTCACGCAGTCTAGCACCGGCCAGTAGCCGCCTGGCGCTCGCGTCATTTGGTAGCGCAGTGAAACGTGGGAAAACGTTCACCGGTAGGACTTCGGCGGAAGCAGGAACTGGAGCCCGAAGTATCCGATGAAGTAAGCCTGGTTGTTCCTGGCCGGCTCCAGGCTGCGCCCGGCCATGAACAGCAGGATCACCGGGCTATGGATTTTGTAGCGGCCACCCACGCCGATAGTGGGCTGATTGTCCACGATGTGAAACGGGCCCTGGTTGTAGAACTCCAGGTCGAGCTCCAGTTTCTTGCTGACATCATGGCCGATCACAAGCCCGGTCAGGAACCCGTTCGGATTCGGAGCGTGACGGACCAACTGGTATCCGAGTTCCAGGTCCACATCCACGGGACCGAAAGGCTTCGTAAACTCCACCGGCAACAGAAGTGACTCGGCCGCCGGCGTGACGCCCCTGCGCGCGGCGTCGTTGGGATTGTTCACGAAGAGCTGAGGAAAGATCGAAATCTTGAGTCCCTCCTCGCCTCCCTGCTCGTAGAACCGCCACTTGACTCCGGGGTTGGACTGGTTCTCGCCGAACTTCGTCTTGCTCCCGGGATTTTGCACGCGCAGCCAGGCGCTTTCGTACGTCAGTTGAATGCGGTCGCCCACGCCGAAATTGATGTCCACGTCCGGCACGTGCGAAACGGATTGATTGCCGTAGAAAAACGGCATGTATCCGATGTTGATTTCCCAGTTCAGATTGCCGGGAGTATCGGGATCATTCGTATAAAACGGCGGCCCGCCCTGACCGAATGAAAACTCCGCACTGCAGGCCAGGAGGCCAAACAGCAGAAACAGCCGCAAACCTAAAGTCTATCGCATTCATCTTGGACGAAACGTGGGGACGAAACGTGGGAAACGTGGGGACAGACCGGCCGTTTCCTGCGTGCAGATGCGGAGCGCCGCGGAGACGCCGCGACCTTAACGCGGGTCCGGCGGGATATCACTCACCGGGACCGTAATGCTGCCGGTGGCGGCGGTCGCCGCATCGCGGGCTACCACGCGCAGTTCGCTCGCCTGCGGCACGATCGGTATCACCCGGTTGTAGAGCAGGCCCTCGCTCTGTACCTTTTCATAAGTCTTCTGTTCGAGAGCCAGCGATATGGAGGCGTCCAGGCCGGAGACCTGCTGGCCATGA
The DNA here is from genome assembly GCA_030041035.1 of Bryobacteraceae bacterium. GTDB lineage: Bacteria > Acidobacteriota > Terriglobia > Bryobacterales > Bryobacteraceae > QHXW01. The sequence goes on from JASHOO010000685.1 coordinate 4,270, forward strand.
GCGTCCTTCTCCACGAAGAGCAGGTCGAGCTGGCCGACCCAACGGTCGCCTTGCGGATCGAGCAGAATCGAGTGGGGGTCGATGCGCGTCGTCACATCGAAGCCCGCTCCGGTTCGGCGCACCATAGCGCGCAACCCTATGCCGTTGGCGTCCATGGGGCTGTAGACGGCATCGGCCAGTTCTGCGCGACGCAGTTTTTCATCCTGCGGTGGAGCGGTCTGGTCCATGTAACCCTTCCGGTACCGCAGTTCGACGTGGGACAATTCCGGCAGCTTCACTTTGATGGTGTGGAACGAGTTATCGAACTTGTCATTTTGTGGATAGAAGCCCAGCGTGTAGGTGTCTGACGAATCCTCAACCGCGGTGCGCACGGCGTTTTCGATGTCGTTATTGTTGATGAAGGCGCGCCCTCCGGTCCGGCCGGCAATCTCCTCCATGGTGCCCTGGCTGGCTGCCAGGCGCGATCCGATACGCGAGGAGGCCGATGCCACCAGCCCGCGCGCATCCACCGGATAGATGGCCAGGTTGGCGTTATTCACCGCGCGTACGGTGTTATCCATTTCCGTGGTCCAGGTGCGCTGGGCGCGCGGCGGGTTGGGCACTTTAAATACGCCGGCCCCGCGGCTTTGCGGGGTGCCTTGCGAAGCGGCGTAGGTAGAGGACGAGGAAGCGGGGCGCGGATTGGTCAGATATCCGATCTGCAGCGGGAAGGCCGCCGAGACCCAGATGAGGTTCTTGCGGCCGGGCAGCGTGGCCAGATTATCGGCGATGTATTCGATGGCCTTGAGAGTGGCGGTGATGCGCTGGTTCAGGAAGTACTCCCGCTGGAAACTGTCACCGCGCATCCACGCGCCCAGCATGGTATTGACCTCACTCTGTCCGGTGACGTCCGGCATCACGTCGCCGGTGTATTGGTTCAGTTTGGCGACCAGGTCGGAGGAATCCGTCGTGTAGTTGTGGAGCACGCGCAAGCCGTGGGAGTCGAGCGTGTAAATGGCGATGCGATCTTCGGGCTGGATCTGTTTGAGAAAACGGATGACCTGCAGGCGGGCGTAGGATTGGTCCTGAAAGGAGGTATTCACGCCATCCAGCAGAATGGCCGTGACCGCGGCTGGAGTCCCGGAACGCTGTTCGAGTTGATTGGTGAAGGTGCCGGCGGGCAATTTCTCGCTGGAAGCCGGCAGCAGCGCGCGCGTATCTTCGGAGAATTGGCGGATTTCCTGTTTCTTGCCGTTGTCGAAGACCTGGAAGTCTTCCTTTTTCAGATCACGCACCGGCTCTCCGTTCTTGGTGACGATCACGTTGACCTGCACCAGGCGCGTGGTGGCGCGAATCACGACCTCGGGCATTTGAGCGGTGAGCGCCGCGCCTAACAGGACCGGAACCAGGGCGAGAAACGGTCTCGGCGGCATTGAGTCGACTATAGCATGGGGGGGAAACGTGGGGACGGAAACGTGGGGACAGACCGGCCGTTTCCCTGCGTAAAGTTCTACAAAACCCGGTAAACGGCCGGTCTGTCCCCACGTTTCCGTCCCCACGTTTCCCACCACGTTTCCCGGGGTTTCCCCCTCGTCACCGGGTTTCCCGGCGTCATTCCTCCACGCGCGATTCCGCGTTGTAGGCCTTCAGCTTCCGCGCCAGCGTCCGCAGGGAAATCCCCAAAATCCGAGCCGCGCGCTGCTGTTGTCCTGCGTTTTCCTCGAGCACGCGCAGAATGGTTTCGCGCTCGATGGCCTCGAGCGTCACCGCTTTGGTGGGCGCGGTGCGCACCGGCGCCGGCAAGTGCCGCACCTCGATGAGCCCCTGCTCCGCCATCACCGCCGCCTGCACCACCACGTTGCGCAGCTCGCGCACATTCCCCGGCCACGCGTAGCGCTCGAGCGCCTGAAGCGCCTCCGCCGAAAATCGCAGCGGCCGCGCTCTCTCCGGCTCCTGCTCGTTCAGAAAGAACTGCGCCAGAGGCACGATGTCCTTCTGCCGCTCACGCAACGGAGGCACCTCAATCTGCAACTGCGCCAGCCGGTGATACAGATCGCGCCGGAACGCGCCCGTCGCCGTCGCCTGTTCCAGGTTCTGGTTGCTTGCGGCAATGACGCGCACATCCACCGCCACCTTGCGCGTTCCGCCCAGCCGGTAATAAGGCGCTCCATCCAGCACACGTAAGAGCTTCACCTGCATGCGCGGCGACAATTCGCTGATCTCGTCCAGAAATAGCGAACCGGTATGCGCCAGCTCGAACATCCCCGGCTTCGCGGTCAAAGCGCCGCTGAATGCGCCGCGCTCGTAGCCGAACAACTCGCTTTCGAGCAACAACTCGGGCAGTGCCGCGCAGTTCAGATCGATCCAGGGCCGCGCCGCGCGCGACGAATACGCATGCAGGGCGCGGGCGATCAGCTCTTTTCCCGCGCCGGTTTCGCCCGTGATCAGCACCGAGGCCCGGGTTCGGCCGGCGCGCTCCACAAACTCCAGCAGGCGGCGCATGACGCCGCTCGCAATCACCGCCGGCATTCCCAAAAAGACGCGCGGCGCAGGAACAGCGGACGATTCCGCCTCAGGGAAACCCACTACTCCGGCTGCTTCCTCAGCCGCTCGTTCCGGCGGGCGGGCGTGGTGAGGGAGCGTAAAGGGATGGCCCATGGGCTGTCATTCGAAAAATTCGTCAGTTGCCGCGGAAAACTTCAGGTGTGACGATGCTGTAGCTTTAGCGGTCCCGCGCCGATACAAACTATGGACCCCGATTCGTGTCCCGGAAAGCCAAAGCCTATATCATCCTCACGGCCACGCTCGGTGTGCTGGTGCTCCAGCACGCGCCTGCGGCCGTGCGTCCTGCGGGTGCTCTGCGGTTTCTTGGCTATCTGGCGGGCGCGGTGCTGACTTCGCAACTGAAGGTCAGGCTGCCGGGAATTGCCGGCTCGCTTTCGGTCCACTTCTTCTTCATCATGATGGCGGTTCTCGATCTGGATATCCGCCAGGCCCTCATGATCGCGTGCGCCGGCACGCTCGGGCAGATGCTCTGGCATGCGCGGCGGCGGCCGCGGCCGCGGCAAGTGGTCTTCAACCTGGCAAGCGTCACCGTGGCTGCTTCCTGCGCATTCAACACCTATCATTGGCCGCTCCTACGCGCCTTCGATGCCTCGCCGCCGGTTCCGCTGATCGCCGCCACGGTGGTGTTCTTTCTGCTCAACACGCTCGCGGTGGCAGGTGTTCTCGCTCTGACCGAAGATCAGGGTTTCTGGCGCTGCTGGCGGCAAAACTTCCTGTGGACGGCAGCGCAGTACATGGCGCTCGCGGCGCTCGCCGGCCTGGTGCACGTGGTCGACCAGCGCACCGGCTGGGAGATCACGCTGCTGCTCGTGCCCGTCATTTATCTGGTCTACCGTTCCTACGACCTTTATCTCAGCCGGCTGGAAGAAGAGAAACGGCACGTCGCCGAGATGGCCGAGCTGCATCTGCGCACCATCGAAGCCCTGGCCATGGCCATTGACGCCAAGGACGACAACACGCACGAACACCTGCGGCGCGTGAAGATCTACGCCACCGAAATCGGCCGGGAGATGCAGCTCAGCTCCTCCGAGCTGCAAGCGCTCGAGGCGGCGGCGCTGCTCCACGACATCGGCAAGCTGGCGGTGCCCGAATACATCATCTCCAAACCCGGCAAGCTCACGCCCGAAGAGTTCGAGAAGATGAAGATCCATCCGGTGGTGGGCGCTGAGATTCTCGAGCGCGTGCAGTTCCCTTATGCGGTCGTGCCCATTGTGCGGGCGCACCACGAAAAGTGGAACGGCTCGGGTTACCCGGATGGATTGAAGGGCGAAGAGATTCCGCTGGGCGCGCGCATTCTGAGCGTGGTGGATTGCCTGGACGCGCTGGCTTCCGACCGCCAGTACCGGCGGGCTTTCCCCATGGACGTGGCGCTGGAAAAGGTGGTTGCCGAGTCGGGCTCCAGCTTCGATCCGCGCGTGGTCGAGGTGCTGGCGTGCCGTTCGGCGGTGTTGGAGCATCTGGTCCAGGCCGCCGGCGCGGCCCCCAAACTTTCCACCGGGGCGCGCATCGTGCGGGGAGCCCCTGCCGGCGGATTCGAAACCCCCGGTGAGGCGGCGCGGGTCGAAAGCCCCAAGGATTTCCTGGCTTCGATCGCCGCGGCGCGGCAGGAATTCCACCTGCTGGCCGATGTTCTCAACGAGCTCGGCAGCTCGCTCAATGTCGAGGAAACGCTGTCGCTGCTGGCCGCGCGTCTCCGGCACATGATCCCGTTCGATACCGTCGCCATTTATGTGCGCGAGCGCGATCGCCTGAAAGCGCAGTATGTCAACGGCGAAGAGTACCGGCTCTTCTCGGCCCTGGAGATCCCCATGGGCCAGGGCCTATCGGGCTGGGTGGCCGAGAATCGCCGGCCCATCATCAACGGCAGCCCGTCGGTCGAGCCCAGCTATTTGAACGATCCCGGGAAAGCGAGCCGCCTGCGCTCGGCGCTGGCCGTGCCGCTCGAGGGCGTGGCCGGCGTGGCGGGCGTGCTGACCCTGTACCGCGCCGAGGCCGACGCGTTCACTCGCGATCATCTGCGGATCTTGCAGGCCATCAGCTCCAAAGCCGGTCTGGCGATCGAGAATGCTTTGAAGTACCGGCAGGTGGAGGATTCGGCGGTGACCGACGAGTTGACCAGTCTGCCCAACGCCCGCTCGCTGTTCATCCAGCTCGATAGCGAGTTGGCGCGCTCGCGGCGCACGGGTGCGCCGCTGCTCGTGCTGGTTCTCGATCTCGATGGGTTTAAAGGCATCAACGATCACTACGGGCACCTGGCGGGGAACCGGGTGTTGCAGATGATCGCCGATGGGCTGCGCAGCAAGTGCCGCGAATACGATTGCGTGGCGCGCATGGGCGGCGACGAGTTCGTGATCCTCGTACCCGGAGCTTCGCCGGACGCAGTGGTGACGAAGTCGCAGCAGTTCCACAACATCACGCGTGACGTCGGATTGGCGCTTTATCAGCAGGACATTCTGTCGATGAGTATCGGGGCGGCCTGTTTCCCGGAAGACGGCGCGGATACCGAGCAACTGCTGGGGGTGGCGGACAAGCGCATGTACGAAGCCAAGCAGTGGCGGGAAAAAGGCGGAGCAGACAAATTACAACCGGCGCTTTATCCATAGCTGAATCGGCCCGGACCGCAATTTGCGCCGCCGTCGCGCTGCTGTGGGCCGGTCACTCTTCCGGTTCTGTGGCTTCGACGAAGCGCGCCACGTGGATGCGGTAAAGGGCCGGTTTTCCCTCTCTATCGGTTTGAAAATAGATCATTTGGCTATCGGCCGAGAAGACCGGATCGACCAGGGCGGGGTTGCTCGCAGCGTGTTCGCACAGGGTGAGCTCACGGCCTGTAGTTCGCAGGAGCAACAGGACATGGGGCGAAGCTTTATTGCGGCTGGCACCGACGAAGACCGAGGTGTCGCGGTTCGAGTCGAAGTCAACGAACTGGCTGGTTTTGGCGATGAGCTGGTCCTGATTGGCGTCGGGCGTATGTTCGCGGAGGGTGTTGAGCTGGGTTTTATCTTCGGGAAAATGGAGGTAGAGGATCGTGCGGCCGTCGGGCGCCCAGCGCGCGGGACCGATGGGGCCGGGAGCGATTTTGAGCTTGCGATTCTGCTGGCCGTCGAAGTTGACCAGCCAGAGCGCGCTCGATTCCTGGCGGTAGAGCACCTGGGTGCGGCGAGGCCGGCTGACGGGGTCGCTGATGGGCCAGGGGGTCTCGGCGACGGTGGTGGCTGCACCTTTGGCGATGGATACCAGACGAATGCGCGATTGGTCGTTGCGGCACTCGGCAAAGAGGGCGTAGAGGCCGTCCTCGGTGACCGAAGCGCCGGGGCAGCGCTGCCAGCCTTCGGGCACGCGGTAGATTTCGCGTTCGCGCAGCTTGTTCACCTCGGAGCGCGTGAGGGACGGGCCATCGAAGTAGACGAAGCTGCGCTCATCGGGCATCAGGGTGAGGGATGCGCCATCGAGCGCGGCGGCGTCGGTCAACTGCTGCCACTCGCCGGACTTGAGATTGAGGTGGAAGGCCTGGGCAGCACCG
>JASHOO010000686.1 GCA_030041035.1 Bryobacteraceae bacterium
GCTCGCATCTACCAGCAGCATGACGCCGTCGACGATCTTGAGAGCGCGTTCGACCTCGCCGCCGAAATCACTGTGGCCGGGAGTGTCCACGATATTGATCTTGACGCCGTGGTAGCGCACGCCGGTGATCTTGGCGAGGATGGTGATGCCACGCTCGCGTTCCAGCTCATTGGAATCCATCACCCGCTCCACCACGGCTTCGTTGACGCGAAAAATGCCGCTTTGTTTCAGCATGGCGTCGACCAGCGTGGTTTTGCCGTGGTCCACGTGCGCGATGATGGCGATGTTGCGAATGTTTTCGTTGTTATTCTTCATGGATCACTTCGATAGGATTCAGCCGCGCGGCCGCACGCGCCGGAAAAATGCCCGCGATTACGGTCGCGGCGAGAACGAGCGTGGATGCGCCGGACAACAAAGCCAGCGGCGGATGAAACTGGATGGTCCACCCAAAGCTCTGCTTGTTGATGACGTAGATCAGGACGAGAGACAACGCAAAGCCCAGCGCCAGACCGAGCATATTCGCCGCCACGCCGAGAAAGCCCGCTTCGAGCAGGATCATGCGGCGGATTTGCGACGGGGCAGCGCCGAGATAACGCAGCATGCCGAATTCGCGGCGGCGATCGAGCACCAGGGCAAGCAGCGAGTTGGCTGCGCCCAGCATGGCCACCACGATGGCGACGCCTTCGAGCGCGTAAGTGATGGCGAAGGTGCGGTCGAATACTGTGACGGCATTCCGGCGCAGCGAACGGTTGGGGGCCACGACCACGCGATACTTCGCCAGTCGCTGTTCGAGAGCGTGGCGCACCTGGCTGCCGTCGGCGCTTTTTCGAAGATAGACGGCCAGGTTGGTCGGGGCTTGATTCGGCAGATACTTGAGCAAGGTTGAGCGGTCGAAGATCACCCAGCCGCGCTCGGTTGAATAGTCATAGTAAATGCCGGCGACGACAACGCGCACGGTGCGGTCACCGAGCGGCAGTTCGAGAACACTGCCCACTTGAACGCCATGCTTGTTCGCGAAGGGTTCGCTCACAATGACGCGATCCTGGCCGGGAAGGGATCGGAGGACGGCATCGCGATCTTCACCCGGCAGGAAGCGCAGCCTTCCATACCGGCGGACGATGGCAGCATCACCCGCACCGAGCGAAGCGCGCTGGCCTTGATATTCAATTTCCATCGCGCAAAACGTGTCGACCGCCTCGACTCCCGGAATGGAGGCGGCCAACGCGGGCGCCTCCGCCGGCAACGCGGGATGCTCACCCGCTCCTGCCCTTCCAGCCGGCCGAACATAAAGATCGGCGCGCAGTTGCGTATCGAGCCAGACGATCACGGTTTCGCGAAAGCTTCCCACCATGATCGCGACGCTGGCCATCATGGCAATAGCGGTGGCGAGGGCGGCTACGATGATCGAGCTACGCGCCAGCGAAGCGGCCAGTCCGCGTACGGCTAACAGGCCTTCGGGACCGAAAAACAATTGGGCGACATTGCGCGTCAGGGCCGACATACCGACAATCATCGCCGGAGCGGCCAGAGCCATGGCCACAATGGCAAGCAGCGTGGCGCCATAACCCGCGATCGGATTGCCCGCGACCGGCCCGGCTTTTGATACCGGCCAAGCGATGGCGCCGATCAGGATCGCCCACACCAGGTCGCGGCGCGCGTGCATGCGGGCATGATGCTCGTGAGCGCCGCGGCCCATGGCCTCCACCGGTGTTACTTCCATCGACTCCCGAGCCGGTAACAGCGACGAGATGAAGGCAACGACGGTTCCGGTAACCAAGGCCGTCACAACCTCAGGAATGCCAATAGTAATTGCCGCAGGCCGGCTGCTCACGTAAAGCGCGTTCACAGTATCGGCAATCAGGCTCACTGCGCTCGCCGCCATCACGCGGCCCAGCGCGATTCCCGCCACGGAGCCGGCTGCCCCCAGCAAAAGAGCCTCTCCCATAAACAGCCAGAACACACAGCTCCGGCTCGCTCCCAGCGCACGCAGCACACCGATTTCCGGGCGCCGCCGCACCACGCTCACCGAAATCGTGTTGTAGATCAGAAACGCGCCGACAACCAGGGAGATATAGCTGAGCACGCGCAGATTCCAGCGAAAAGCGCGCAGCATGCGCTGGTTCTCGTCGCTTCGGGTTCCTGGCATTTCGATTCGGTAGCTCGCCGGCAGAATGCTCCGGATCTCTCGTTCTACGCGTGTGAAATCCTCACCTGGAGACACAAACACGTCGATGCGGTCGAGCTTGCCGTACTGGTTCAGCACTTGCTGCGCCGTGGCGATGTCCAGAAGCACGAACTCGGTTTCGTTAGAGTCGACCAGTGAGGCCACGCGAAACTTGCAAGGCTGGTCGCTTAACGCAAGGGAAAAACTATCCCCTTCGCGCACATTCATCCGCTTCGCGAGCGCACTCGAAACGATCGCCGATGTGTCAAGATCCTGCGTGGCAACGCTCCGGGCGTGGCTGTTTACCGCCTGCGTGATGAAATCCACCCCGTATACCGTCACAGAGCCAGCGCCCTCGATGACGCCTTGGGTCTCGATGACCGGTGCAAATCGCGCGTTCACCGGCAGCGCCGTGAGCGGGCGCATCCAGCGTTCCTCTATAGCTCCGTTGGCTACGATGTCGAGATCGGTCTTGCCTACCAGGGTTTCGAGCGACGATCGAAACGACCCCGTGGCGGCGTCCCCGGCCAGATCGATCGCGATCACCACGCCCACGCCGAGCGCCACCGCGAGAATGGTGAGTGCGGTACGCAGCAAGTCACGCCTCAAAGGGCGGAGAATCAGCGTTCGGAAAAGCGGGAGGGGAAGCATACTATGCTCTAGGCGCGTTCGACCGCGCAAATACGGCCGTCGCGCATCTGTACGCGCATCGAAGCCATGGCGGCGGCTTCCGCACTATGCGTGGCCACGAGGACCGTGGCGCCGAACCGGTCCGCGGCATCGCGCAGCAAGCCGAGAACCTGATCGCCGCTGGCGTCATCGAGATTGCCCGTGGGCTCATCCGCTATCACTATCTCCGGCGAGTGCACCAAGGCGCGCGCGATGGCTACGCGTTGCATCTGGCCGCCGGAAAGCTGATAGGGGTACGAATCCGCCTTCTCACTCAGCCCGACCCATTCCAGACGCTCGCGCGCCGCCTCCCGAGCGCGCTTCGTAGCGGCCAGCAGCAAGGGCAGCTCCACGTTCTCCAGTGTGGTGAGTGCCGGTAGCAGTTGGAAAAACTGAAACACAAAACCGATCCGCTGGCGTCGCAGCGCCGTCAATTCATTTTCGTTGAGCGAAGCCGTCGCACGCCCGCCGATGAACACTTCGCCTGAGGTAGGAAAATCCATTGCACCCGCCAGGTTCAGCAGCGTGGTTTTGCCGCAGCCGCTGCGGCCGACCAGCGCCGTGACGGAGCCCGCTTCGAGAGCCAGTGACACCTCATGCAGCGCTTCCAATTTTTGTCCATTGGTCTGGTACACCTTCGAAGCCCGGCGCAATTCCAGGCGGGGCAGGTTCATCGATCCTTCATTATTATAGCGGGGGCGCCGCTACGTCACCGCGCGGCTCCGTTGCCGCCGTTTTGTGCTCTTTCCGCTGTTGTGTCCTCCACGAACGATTTTGTAGAAGACCAGCCAGACGGGCCCGAGTAATCCGGATGGGAACGGCTCGCGCACTTTCTCCCACTCCTCGCCCGGCGGGAAGCGGCGGCCATAGCGCTCATAGACCGCCGAATAGTCGATGGGACCCATGCCGAGCACACGATTGATCAACAGATTGGTGACCACGATGCGCAGCCGGTTCGGTCCCGTACGCACGAGACGCGTGACGTCGAAGCGATAAGGCCGCATCCAGGCAACGCCGGCCGGCGCCTCGTTCACCCAGACTTCCGCGATCTCGCGCACACTGCCGAGATCCAGTGTCACTCCGACATCCTCGGGCAGCTTCATGCTAAAAGGGAATTCCGCCTCATAGATACCGCGGCCGGAGAAAAAGCGCGCGCCGGCTATCTCCGTCCACGATTTCAGGTCGTCCAGATCCATCGGCGCAGTCGAGGGGTCATCGAACGTGAGGCGCCACTTGGGCACCACTACCGCCGGTGCCGGGATTCCGCTCACTGTGACGTCTTCACGTCCTTTCGGACGTTGGATATAATACGAACGATTTTCCAAGACTCTGGCTGTCCAGCCGTCATGCGTGGCTTCGAGGTCCAGATCGGTGTCCGACGTAACAGGACTCCTGCCGGTTTCGGCGAAGGCGATGACTCGTGATTCGAGTGGCCCGAGTTCAAAGGCAAGCCGCACCCCAGCCTTAGTGTCCTCGAACACCGCTACCGGTGTAACCGTGCCGCTCTTCAGGTCCCACACTTCCGGCTGTCTGGCAAACACCCGGAACGTGGCTTCCAGTTGCTGCGGCTGCTCACTGGTATTGGCGATGAAGTAAAAATCACGGTCTTCGGTTCGCCGGTGCACGAACCCGACGTGCGGGCTGGCTTCGGCGAATACAATATCGGGCGCATGCCAGCGCAAAGCATTCAGGAAAGAAGTCCGCTCGTCGCGCGAGAAAATGGCTACGCCACTGCCCGCACGCTGCTGATGGAGCGCAACATCAGCCGGAACTGCTCCGAACAATTCCGCCATAATTTGTTGCACCTCGCGACGGCTTTCATCACGTCCAGCCATCCCGTAAGCCATCTCCGGCAGGCGGCGTGTCGCGATCAACGTGCCTCCCTGGTCGGCAAATGTGCGGATCTTGCGCAAGCTTTCCAGGTCGATGCCGGTGAGGTTCGGCAGCACCAGCACAACGTAATTGCCATCGCCCGAGCGCAGCCGGCCTCCCTCCACGCGCATCTCACGAAACGCAAACGTGTCCACGCCGTCGAAGGAATATCCGTTGGTGATGATGGTCTTCACTACGTCGGATTCGTAATGCAGAGCATTGGCCAGCCCGAATTCAGGCGGTGCGCCGTTCGAGCTGAGACGGTCGCGCACCGCCCAGTTGAACAGCAATTCCCGGACTCCCCCTTCGGCCATCACATCCTCGGAAGGAAGATAAACCGCGATATCCGCCACCGGCTTGCCCTGCTGCAGTACCCAACTCGCGCGATTCACATATTCCACCAGATGCGAAAAATACGGCCAGTAGGGCTGCGTGTGATTCACCACGGGGCCGAAATAAGTCGGCCAGCCGGGGGCACCGGCAGCAGCGGGAGAATACGGATAGTCCACGCCATAGAGAGCGTTGATGCCGCTGAGGAAGTGCAAATCGGAGCCAAGCTTGAGCTGCTCAAGCGAATCGCCGAACCGGTCGGGTATGCCAAGCCAGGTCCATGCCTCAGCCAGCACTGTCCCCTTACCGGCGAGCCGCGCACCGGAACTCGCCCATCGCGATGTATTAAACTCCTTCCACTCGTAGTGCTCGCCTGTAGGAACGTCAACCGCACGGTAACTCGCAAGCGATACCGGCGGTGTGCCATAGGCCTCCACTTGCGTCGTGACGCCTTTGCCGTGTGCCCAATCGGCCAGAGGCTGGATGAAGCCTTCGAGCGCCTGTTCGGAAAGGGTGCGCCAGAAATCACAGCGCAGGTCGCGGGAATCGGCATGATGCGGGTCGAACAGCGCCGGCAAATGGGCCATCAGATCGTAGCCCCGCTTCTGTACAAATATTTCCGGCAACTGATCGGTCCAGTTCGCGCCGTAGACCTCGAGCGAGTCGCAAAAGATGCGGCGAATGCCGCCGGACGGAACACCGTCCAACAGTTTGTCCCCCACCACCCGCAACCAGCGGTCGAGCGCGCGGGGGTTGAAGTGATCCAGCACCAGACCCTCAGCACCCAGGGATGCGCGCTTCACCTGCATGCGCGTAGGGCACGAATAGAAGATCTGGATTTCTCCATCGTTGGCGGACGGCGCGACCGTGCCATTAGTATCAAGCGCAACCTTCGCATACCCGCCCGGATACACGTAGAACGCCCCCAGCACTTTTGCATCGGCATCCAGCTCCGGCATCACCGCCGGCGCCGATGTGGTCGCCGGAACGCTCGCCCGCCGCAGCGCCTTGGCGCCATCCGCGCCGCTCACCGAAGGCCCGCCATACGGCCAGCCTGTGCCAAGCACGATGTCTGCCGTCATTCCCAGTTTCTGGCACGTGGCCAGCGCAGAATTCAGAACCTGGAAGAACTCGGGCGAAAGGTACGGTTCATTGCGAATTCCACGAGCCGGGTCATCCACCGCGATGGGGTAAGTCGGGCAGATGAGTACGCCGCCGATGTGAGCCGCAGCCATCAGCTTCAGTTGGCGTTCGCATTCCTCCGCAGTCCACGCCGGCCCGAAGATCGTCCACTGCATTCGCAGGCGGCTGGCGTTCGGGACATCCGCGAAGTCGCGCCAGCCCGCATCTGTAAGCGCCCGCGCGCGAAGCCGCATCGCGCCTGCGGCCACGCTCAGCGCCAGGAAAGTCCGCCGCGTGGGGCGCATCAGCGGTTGTAGATCCTGACGCGAAACATCGGCTTGGATTTTTCCGCCGGGTCCATGGTGTACGTCTGGCCGGTCTTTGCGGGATCGTAATCGCGCCACAGCCACGTCAGCTCCTCAGGGAGCTCGGCGTTGCCGTGCGCGGCATTGTGCGAGCCGCCGCCCCAACTGAAATGGAAATCGTATTCGCGGAGTTTGAGC
>JASHOO010000687.1 GCA_030041035.1 Bryobacteraceae bacterium
GATGGCCTGTATAATCCGGCGCAATATTTTCGTGATCTCCAGGACCGCTGTCAGGAGGCGCTTGGGCACCGTAACCGTCCATTTTTTGTTGTTTGTGAGAAGATCCTCATTGGTGATGAAGAACTTCGGAACAATTGGTCCATCGAGGGTACTACCGGCTATGGGTTCCTGAACTTTCTCAACGGTCTGTTTGTTGATCCCTCAAAGAAACGGGCCTTCGAGCGGTTGTATCACTCTTTCACCGGGTGCACTCAGCCTCGCGATGACCTGTTCTACCACAGCAAGAAGCTCGTTCTCCAGGTTTCGATGTCCAGCGAGCTGAACGTGATGGCTCGCGAGCTCGACCGTATTTCCGAACAACACCGGTGGTCGCGCGACTTTACCCTGGAAAGCTTGCGTAGCGCCCTCCTGGAAACCATCGCTTGCTTCCCCGTCTATAGAACTTACGTAACCAACAACGCGCCCCCTGACGCCGAAGACGAGCGTCATATCCTCGCGGCCATCGATCGCGCCAAAGTTCGCAACCGCGCCATCAGCGAATCAGTTTTTGATTTCGTGCGCAGCGTGCTGCTGCATCACGATCCCGATGGACTAACCCAGGCCCAGATCGTGCAACGGCGCCACTTTGTTATGCGCTTCCAACAGTTCACTGGTCCTGTGATGGGCAAAGGCCTGGAGGATACGGCTTTCTATCGGCACCACCCTTTGACCTCGTTGAACGAGGTCGGCGGTGATCTCGCCGGCTTTGGCGATTCCGCTGGCTTTTTTCACACCAAGAATCTGATTCGCAGAAGAGCTTGGCCGAACGCCATGTTGGCCACCTCCACGCACGACTCCAAACGAAGTGAAGACGTGCGCGCCCTGATCAATGTGCTGTCCGAAATTCCGGGCGAGTGGTATCGCGCCATCCGTTCGTGGCACGAGCTGAATCGCGGCTGGCTGAAACAAGTCACGGGATCCATGGCGCCAGGACCGAATGAGGAATACCTTTTCTATCAGACCCTGGTGGGTGCCTGGCCCCTCAAGCCTATGAACGCGGAGGAACACCAGGCATTCATCGGCCGCATGGAACAATACGTTGAGAAAGCGGGTCGTGAAGCGAAAGTCCATTCGAGTTGGATTCACCCCAACATCGCGTACGAAGAGGCCGTTCGCAGCTTCGTGCACGGCACCCTGGAACGCTCACCCCAAAACGAGTTTCTCGACTCCTTCATCGCCTTCCGCTGCCGCATCGCTCGCGCTGGCATATTGAATTCGCTCGCCCAGGTTCTTCTCAAAACTACCGTACCTGGCGTGCCCGACTTCTACCAGGGTTGCGAGCTCTGGAATCTTTCCCTGGTGGACCCCGATAACCGCCGGCCGGTAGATTTTTCCCATCGTCGCCGGCTTCTGGAGCAACTGGACCGCGCGGCGGACCAAGAGCCGGCGGCGTTGGTAGATCGCCTGACTCAAAACCTAGGGGACGACTTGATTAAGTTGTATATCACGAGTCGCGCTCTACGCTTCCGGCGTGCGAACTCTGAGCTGTTTGCCCGCGGCGCATATCTTCCGCTTCGCGCTGCCGGAGGCCGGCAGGCTCACGTCATTGCTTTTGCGCGCATGCTCGGCCGGCGGCAGATCATCACGTTAACGGGCCGGTTCTTCTACTCCCTCGGCGCTGCCCAATCGCTGCCGGTCGGTGCCGATACCTGGGGCGACTCAGTCGTGTTGCTGCGCTCGGAGTTGGCAAACAAACAATATCTCGACTTGTTCACTCATCAACCGGTCCAAGCCGAGCTGCGGAATGGTAAATTCGTTCTCCCCCTCCAGCACGTATTCGCACGGCTCCCCCTGGCTCTACTCGTTAGTGAGAGCATAGAGTGATTGACTCCGGACGTGATCTTTGGAGACTCCAGTATGGGGCGCAATTCCAGAAGAATACCGGTGTAAGCTTTCGCGTGTGGGCCCCCCACCTGGAAGCCCTTTGCGTTAGCCTGCGCGACCGTACCGTTCCCATGACGAGAGCAGGGGAGGATTTCCATGCCTCCGTTGCACATTTGGAAGCTGGAACGGATTACACCTTCCTGGCTGCCGGCGGGAGACAATACGCCGATCCCGTATCCCGCTGGCAACCCTACGGCGTGTTTGGCCCGTCGCGCGTTGTCGATCCTGACTCGTTTGCCTGGTCCGACCAGGAATGGAAAGGCCTTGCGCTCGAAGATCTCTTCACCTATGAATTGCACACTGGAACGTTTACGCCGGAAGGTACCTTCGAGGCTATCATCCCTAGGCTCCCTTACTTGCGCCAGCTCGGGATCACTGCCATTGAGTTAATGCCCATCGCGGAGTTCCCAGGCTCCCGCAATTGGGGTTACGACGGTGTCTGTCTCTATGCTCCACATTCGCAGTATGGCGGCCCACTCGGCCTCAAGAAACTGGTCGATGCCTGCCATCGCGAAGGCCTGTCGGTTTTGCTGGATGTCGTCTACAACCACCTCGGCCCGGAGGGAAATTACCTCAATGTCTTCGCTCCCTACTTCACTCGCGCATACCAGACGCCATGGGGCGAGGCGCTCAACTTCGACGGGCCCGCGAGTGACAACGTGCGCCGCTTCTTCGTCGACAATGCGCTTTACTGGGTTTGTGAATTCCACATCGACGGTCTGCGCCTCGATGCCATTCACGGTATTTTCGATTTCAGCGTCTGGCACATCCTCGAAGAACTCACCGCCGCCGTTCATGAGCAGGCTCTGCTGCGCGGGCGCAAGGTCCACGTGATCGCGGAAAGCGACTTGAACGATGTCCGCGTCATCAAGCCGCGTTCTGAAGGCGGATACGGTTTGGATGCCCAGTGGCTCGATGAATTTCATCATTCGCTGCGTACCCTGCTGGTCGAATCGCGAAGAGGTTATCTGGCCGACTTCGGGAAAATAGGTGATCTTCGGAAAGCCATGACTAAAGGATTTGTTCACGACGGATGCTACTCGGCCTACCGCCGCAAGCACTTCGGCTCATCCTCGAAGGGGCGGCCCGGCCGTCGGTTTGTCGTCTTCATCCAGAATCACGATCAGATTGCCAACGCCTCCCAAGGCGACCGCCTGTCCACGCTCGTGACACTCGAGCAGCAGAAAATGGCCGCAGCAGTGCTCCTCTGTTCACCGTATATTCCATTGTTTTTCATGGGGCAGGAGTATGGCGAGGTGTCGCCTTTTTATTACTTCACCAGCTTCCAGGATCCGAACCTCGCCCAGGCAGTACGCGATGGCCGCAGGAAGGAGTTTCTCTCCTTTGCTGACGGTCAGAATTTTGCCGACCCCCAGGATCCGGCTACTTTCGAAAGGTCCCGTCTCAACTGGCACCGCTTAGAGCAAGCTCCACACGCGGCTGTGTGGCGGCTCTATCGGGACCTGATTGCTCTGCGTAAACAATGGCCCTGCCTGAGCAACTGCCGGAAAGACCTGACGCGGGTCAGCTTTAGCGAGGAATCAAAATGGATGGTCGTCGAGCGCGCCGACCCGGCGCCCTCCCGCGCCATGCTCGTGTGCAATTTTTCTCTTGCCGAGAGGGAAGTTCCAGTCGAGTTTGGCGAGAGAGCCTGGTTCCTGAAGATTTGGACGGGTGCGGAAATTTACGGAGGGCCGCCGTCACAAAACGTGCCACCACAAACTGCCGATCGTTACGTGTCCAGCATTACACTTGCATCTTCCCAGGCCGTGGTCTACACCTCACCGCATTGATGCCTTACTGGGTTCCCGGAGCGATCAGTCTAGGGGATTCGAGCGTGTCCCGTACCTTGACCAGCCCGGCTAAATCCAGCGCCCGTTCCGCTTCCGGGTTGGCCATGAACCACTGCCACACCCGGCCCGTGCGCAGGTTCTCGGCACTCAGCAGCGAAATGCCCTCATCAATGCCAATGACGTCCGGGCTGACCCAGCCGGTGGCCGGATTGAACGCATCGGCAAAGCCGTACCGGCCGTATATCTTCTTGCCGTACTGCAAGAGCATCGTCCGCAGCGCCGGAATGCAAATGTCGGGGGCAAACATCAGGGATCCCGCGGCCGCGCTTGGAACGATCGTACCGTCAACGTTCGCAAAGTTCGCCCCCCAGTCGGTGTACCCTTTCTTGCTGTCGGATGCCGTGACACCCCAGAGATTTGCGGAGTATTTCGGAAATCTTCGCGAGAGTTGCTTGGCGAAAACTTCTTGTTCCGCGCGAGTTGCCGCGACCGAATTCGCGAAGTAGTTCACATGTGGCTGCATCAGGTCCACGAGCGACGCCCCCGGCGTCCCGCGATCACGAAGATCCACCCATGCCTGCGAGTACTGATGAATGAATAACGGTCCACCCCCAACGAAGATATAACTTCCCACTTTGACGACCGGCAGCTTCCAGTCGCCCCAAACGTCGGCAGCGATCGGATGCGTGGGAGAGCCGATTCCCAGCACGTAGAGTATGATGAGCTCGCTGTAAGTATCCCAACGGAAAGGTAAAAAACCCTTTTCCGGGGTCCAGCCATGCGAAAAGTAGGACTTGCTTCCGTCCATCATCCAGGGAAAATCAACCCGCTCATAGATCTCGGTGGCGAGCCGGACGATTTCCGGATCATCATGAAAATACTGGCGTGCGGTGAGGATGCCGGCGAGCAGCAGTGCCGTATCGATGGAGGAAACCTCACTGTGCCAGCGTCTTTCGCCGGTCGCGGCGTCCACAAAATGGTAGAACCAACCGCGCTCCTCGGGCGCTTTCCTGGCAAAATACTGCAGCGCGGCGAGCACGCGCTCGCGGGCAACCTCACGACTGATCCAGCGGTGGTCGGCGGCGATGCAGAAGGCGGTTAACCCGAAGCCCGTGGCGGCGATGCTGGCCACACCTTCGTATCGTGGTTTCGTATCAGCCTCGGGAGCCCTGTCCAAGGTGAGGCCGGTGACTGGATTGGTATGGTCCAGAAAGTACCGGACCGATCGGCGGGAAAGATCGTCGAGGAGATCATTGTCGGCTTCGGACAAAGTCTTTGGCGCTTCGGGATTTGCCATTCCCCGGTCCAAGGCGCGCGGCCGGGCGTTTTCGGCCGTCAGGAGAAGAACCAGGGCAAATGAGACAGACTTTAACAATTCCCGCACCAACCCCCTACCTTTTATTTTAGGGCAGCGAGCATGGAAAAGCGCCCGTACCCGGCCCGGGACACGGTTGGAATTAATTGATATTAAACGGCTTGGCTAGCCGCGTCCTGAGATGTGACCAAGCGCACAGGAGGCTCACAATGAGGTTCCTGGCGGACCTGGAAGCCGACGGGAACCTTTTCATGCAGAAGGAGTTCCGTCGCTATCACTTGAGGCTCGGAATGGAAGAGCCGTTGGAACTGCGACTCGCAAAGGCAATTGGTGATCGCCATTAAGCTCATGGCGTGGTGATGAGCCATCCAACATCGCACGGCCGCCGGTTCGTCCTGCTCGTTGAACTCCACTGCCTCATACAAGCCGTACCGACCCCACCAGCCGCGCTTTCGGATGCGCTGCAAATTGTGAATAGCGGCAATGGGGTGTACGGCCAGCGCCAAGAACGCCGCATAGGGGGCAATCACCCGAGGCTGAGTGCGGGCTCGCTTCAGAGCGAGGCTTGGCAAGCCGAAGGCGCGATATTGATAGAATCCGTCGGCATCCGTGACTGAATAAGCGCTTTCCGATACACCCCATAAGAAGCGCATCCTGCGGCCATATGCACGTTGAATGTCGACCGCTGCGCGGGAACTTTGCTCCAGGATGGTCCGCGGATAGTGGCGCATCCACAGTGTAGGCATCAAATACTCGAACATCGTCCCTGTCCAGGAAAGAAGAATCCGCCGACCGTCGCAGCGAGTTTGGGCGCGGCCGAGGTGAAGCCATGCATCCCGCGGGATATCTCCCTTGGCGACAGCGACGAACGCGGCCGTGCGTGCCTCCGACGCCAACAGACCATACCGCGCCCCTTCCAACCTCCGGTTGGCGACGTCGTATCCTACCGAGAGTAGCTTTTTGCGTTCATCGTACAGGAAACGAAAATCCATTTCATCGGCAATGCGACCGGCGTCGGCGGCCAGCCGCAGCAGTGCGCTCTCGAGGTTCTCGGCAGCTACAGCAGCCCGTAGCATCGCCTCATTCAACGGGTCGAATTGGGGCGACCTGAGCCTGCCACGGAACTGGTCTGCCAGGACGGACACGCGATCCAGCGTCAGTTCCGCTAGCGCAGTCCAGGGCTCGCCGACCAAATCCCGGACCGCCTGCTCACCGATCGAGGAGAGCCAGGGAACGAGAGTCTCGACGAGCGCGCGCACCTCGGAGACCCGCTCCAGGAATGCGGCGGCCCATTGGCGAAGTGGCTCGGCGGGCACAGCGGAAAGCTCCTGCGCCGCCTGCGCCGCGGCCCCGAGACCCGTCAACCATTTCCATCCATCAGTTCCCCAGTTCTGCGTGAGCAGGTGGATGGGGCGCGCGCGGACCCGGTCGAGCTCGCGCAGAATACGCACGTGGTCCTGGAGCCCTTGCCACAATGCTTCGCCAAGGATTGGCTTTTTCGCCAGCGCCAGGCAGCCATGCTTAAAGGTCCATAAAGACGCGGCGAGATTTCCGCTGTCCACGGTCGAGACGAGGGGCGGACTGAGCGGCTGAAGCGTTAGGGTGTCATACCAATTGAAGAAGTGCCCGCGGTGCCTGGGGAGCATTGCCATTGCCGCCATAGTGCCTTCCGAGGAGGCAATGAACTCGGCTAGTGTCAGGCACCCGATATCGCACGCCGCCAGCCGAGCGTTGAGCAGCAGACCCAGATTCGTGGGCGAGATGCGATGCGCCTTGCCAGCGGATTCCTGCACGTTATCCGGTATCAGCCAGTTTTCACCGGGTCCGCTGTTTTCTTGAAAGTAGCGCCAGATGTGTAATGCAGAGGTGCGCAGGAAACGTTTCTGCACTGGAGTGATCATGACGCGCGGAGCCACTTTCTCACGGCTCAACCAGCGAGCGATGCTGGGTGCGCCCGCCCAGACCAACAAGAACGGCAAGGCGTAAACACAGGCTTGTGGACGCACAAGGGCGAGCGCAACCGCCAGGCCGAGGGCGATCCAGGGCGTCAAGGCAAGATAAGTGTCTGCTGGCCGGCGCGCTTTGCCAGACTCCGCTTCGGCCGCAGTTTCCCACTCCAGAAGCCGGCGCCCTGTAATTCGATGGCGGATGATCGTGCGCACGATGGCGTCAATCATGACCAGGGCCTGATGCGGGAGGAAGGTTAGAGTCACCAGCACATTCAAGTGTCCGCGGGCGAGGTCAGCTCCGGCCGAAGCCGTAGAAGCGGGCAACTGCCGCACATCCCTGGTCCGCAGCAGGGCCAGCAGCATATGCGCATAAGCTGGCAGGACGAGCAAAGAGACTGTTATGGCCGTCCAGTACCACGGGCGTCCCGGCAAGAAAAACCAGCCCGCGAGCAACAAGGCAAGCAGGCAGGGGTCGACGAGGCTGCGGCGCAGATTGTCAAAAATTTTCCAGCGGGAAACCAGGCTGATCGGGTTTGGCACAGGCCGGCCGCGATCATCAGGAACGCGTGGGAAAAGCCACTGACTGGTCTGCCAATCACCGCGGACCCAGCGGTGTTTGCGGCGGCTGTAGGCGCTGAAGTGCGAGGGGTAATCCTCGATGACCTCGATATCGGATACAAGTGCTGCGCGCGCGTACGCGCCCTCGATGAGATCATGACTCAGGAGCGTGTTACAAGGAAAACGGCCGTTGAGTACCTGCTCGAAGACCGCAACGTCAAAGATCCCTTTGCCGGCAAAGATACCCTCACCATAAAGATCCTGGTAGACATCCGAGACGGCACGCGTATAAATGTCGAATCCCGTTTGCCCGGAATAAATCGATGCCAGCCAAGACCGGCTGGCAGATTGGACACTGATCCCGACACGCGGCTGAAGAATGCCGTATCCCGCGGTAACGATGTTGGTGGCGGGATCGATAACGGCTCGATTCAGCGGATGCGCCAGAGTGCCCACCAAGCGTTGAGCGGCGTCCCTGGGGAGTTGGGTATCAGCATCCAGGGTGATGACGAAGCGGATTTCCGGTAAGACTGACAGATTTCCGACTTTGAGCGAGAACCGTTCCTGGTCCCCGCTTAGCATACGGCACAGGTCCAAAAGCTTCCCGCGTTTCCGCTCCCATCCCATCCAGGTATTTTGGCTGGGATTGAAAGTGCGTTGGCGGTGAAAAAGAAAGAAAGGCCCTTTGTCAGAAGCGCCGTATTTCCGGTTCAACTCGCGGATTCCACGGGCGCAACTCTCCGCCAGCGCTTCTTTGTCATCGCATGGCTGCGGTGAATCGGGACTATCCGTGAGCAAAGCAAAGTACAGGTTCGGTCCGCGGTTTGCGAGATAACGGATTTCGAGCCCATTCAGAAGATGCTCAACCTCAAGTTCGTTAAACAGAAGCGCGGGGACGGCGACCATGGTTTTGTGCGCATCTGGAATTCCTGCCGAGAAATCGAGTTTGGGAAGTGTCTGGGCCGGGAGCAGGGAAGTGACAATGGTGTTGATCAGTTCCACGGCAGCCTGACTGGCTGGAATCAACAGGAGAAAGAAACCAGCAACGATAGGCGAGTAGTGCGGAAGCCCGGCCAACACTAAGATCACGATCAACAAAGTCAGAATCTCAATACCGATGAGATAGAAACCACTGGCAAACTTCCGCAGCAGAAACTGAAGGCTTTGAGCAAGATCGGGACGATAGGCAATAGCGCTCCGCAAGCTCGATGCACCTGCATCCACCAGGTAATAGCCGATGTGACTTCGTTTTTCCTGGAGGGCAGGATTGGTTCCCTGCTCAAGGATAGTCTCCGCGGCAAGCGACCGAGCCCTCTCAGCCACTTGCCACTCGTCGAGAAAGGAGTGACGTGCTAACTCGGCAACCGTGGCGCGGTAAACGGCCCGGCTTTCTTTGGTCATTCGCTCATAAACGTCAGCCGGGTCACGACGCAAAATCTGCTCGACAACACTGATATCTTCGAACAGACAATCCCAGTCACTCTCACCGATGTCGTGTAGGGCGCTAATCAGTTGAGAAACGCCAGGGTGTGCAGCGGGAGATGTGACTACCAGCACCGAGCTAAGTGCATTGGCAATCTGTTCCAAAATGCTTAGTTGTAGAGCGCAGCGAAGTATCCACAATTCGCTCATTTCCAGAGTCTGATTCTGCTGCCAGCCATCGAGATACGCAGCAAGCGCTTTCGCGTCAAAATGAAAGTTGGCGGCGTCCCAAAACGCATCTGCGACGACCTGCGCGCGAAGCCGCAGATGTCCCTGACTATTCCGTACATGAGGGTAGCGGCGCCGGATGCGGCGCGACTCGAGCACTTCCCGCAAAGCAGTTTGGAGCAGCCTGAGGTTATCCAGCAGCCAATCTC
>JASHOO010000688.1 GCA_030041035.1 Bryobacteraceae bacterium
AACCCGTGGTCAGCCGCCGCGCGATTTCCCGCGTGTGCCCCCCAAGTCCCGCAGTTGCATCGAGATAGATCCCATCGGGACGTATCGCCAGGTACTCGAGAGCCTCGGCGCAGAGCACCGGATCGTGCATACGCCATCACTTCAATCCCGCCCTCTCGAGCAGATCCACATTTTCCGAAGCCGACTTGGAAGCCCGCAGCCGCCGTTCCTCATACAATGCATGGGTAAGTACTTTAAAATGACCACGATAGGCGTACATATGCAGCGGCTGGTTCTCCAGGTCCAACTGCTCCCTCAACGCCGTGTTCAACAACACCCGCCCCTGCCCATCCATGTCCGCGTCCGCCCCCAGATCGTTGGCGTTGAACGCCACATCCTGCGCCACCTGCGGGTTCTCGCGGAAATTCTCAAAAAATTTTTCGTTCTCCCGCCAGACCGTGATCGGATATATTTGGGCTATGCGCCGGTCCAGGCTGGTCACAAAGAGCTTCTTCTCCGTAAGCGAATTAATGAAGTGCTGGAACTGCGCCGGCAGCTTGAGACGGCCTTTGTCGTCGAGACGGCAGTCGTACATCCCGCGAGGGGGTTCGACTGGCTGTGTATCCCGATTCTGACCGTCGTCCGCCATTTTCTATCCACTTCTGGACCACTTTCGGCCACAACCGATTGTGTCAAACAAAATCCGCATTTTCAAGAGGATTTTTCGGGAAATCTTTTGCTGTTAGCAAGTTATCGGGACACTACGTAAGCTAGCGCGCGGGTATAGTACCACTACATGTTGTTTTTATGGCGAACAACAGGCGAAACTAAAGCCCGTCGATCAGATGCCCCATCTTGGTTTTCTTGGTGCGCAGATAGGCAGCCGAAGTGTCCACGGGGTCGGTCAGGCACGGGATGCGCTCGACCACACGAACGCCAGCCCGCTCGACGGCTTCCACCTTCTCGGGATTGTTGGAGAGCAAGCGGATCTGGGTAAGGTTGAAATGGCGCAGAATGGCAGCCGGCAGCTCATAGCTGCGAAGATCCGCTTCAAAACCCAGCCGTTCGTTGGCTTCGACAGTGTCGGCGCCGTGATCCTGCAATTCGTACGCGCGGAGCTTATTGAGCAGACCGATTCCGCGGCCCTCCTGGTGCTCGTAGATCAGCAAGCCGCGCTCCTCGTCGGCGATGCGCGCAAGCGACAGCTCGAGCTGGGCACGGCAATCGCAGCGCAGGCTGTGAAATACGTCACCGGTGAGACACTGCGAGTGTATGCGCACGAGCGGCGCGGGGTCACCTGAGAGATTTCCCATTTTCAGAACTACCGCTTCTTCGACTCGGTCCTCATAATGGCCCGCGAATCCGAAGATGCGAAACTGTCCCCAGCGTGTCGGAAACGTCGCTTCGGCTACTTTTTCCAGCCGGAACAGAGGAGTAACGGGCATTTTATCGCGGGTATCCGTCAGATGCCTTCTATTATAATGGCTGCGAGTGGAACCACTCCTTCTCACGCTGCTGGTCAAGCTCGGTGTGGTAGCATCACTGGCCAGCATTTTGGTGCGCCCTAACGCGGTGCAGCGCATGCTGTTGCGCGAGAACCGGACATTGAATCAAAGGCTGAAACTGGCGCTGTGGTTTTCAGCCGTATTCGCGACCGTGGTCGCGGCGCGGGTGCTGACGAAGCCGTCGTACACGGCGGTAGATCTGGGCCTGGAAGGCAGCCTGCTGGCCGGAGTTTTGGGCGGTTACGTGACGGGGCTGCTGGCGGGCGTGCTGATTTCCGTACCAGCGATGTTCGCTCATGAATCGCTCACCATGCCTCTGTTCGCCGTGGTCGGCGTGTTGGGCGGGTTGTTGCGCGACGTGGCGATCGACACCGAAGATATCTGGCGCTTCTCGCCGTTTTTCGATTGGAACCTGTACCGGCTGTTCAAGCGGCGCGAGTACCGGCGCGGCGGGTTTCATCTGTTTTTCCTTTTCGTGATTCTGGCTTCGGAGTTCCTGCGTCAGGCGCTCAATCATTTCTTCCCACGGAAGGTTTTCACGCTGGTCGACACCGTGGCCCATCCCCACGTCCTTCACTACGTTGTGTTGTATGCGACCACGCTGTTTGCCGTGGGGCTGCCGCTGAAAATCTGGAACAGCACGCGCAACGAGAACAAGCTGGAAGAGCAGCAACGGCTGCTGATCGAAGCGCGCCTGGAGGCGCTCGCCAGCCAGATTAATCCCCATTTCCTGTTCAACACCTTGAACTCGGTTTCTTCGCTGATCCGCACAGACCCGCACCAGGCGCGCCTGATGGTATTGAAGCTCTCGCGCATTCTGCGCCGCCTGCTGCGCAAGCACGAAAACTACAGTGCGCTGCGCGACGAGCTGGACTTTATCGAGGACTACCTTTCCATCGAGGTCGCGCGCTTCGGCGATAAGCTGCACTTTGAAAAAGACGTGGACGCGCAGAGCCTCGACATGATGGTGCCCAGCATGTTGTTGCAGCCGCTCGTCGAAAATTGCATCAAGCATGGTCTCAGCAGCAAAATTGAAGGTGGCACCATCCGGCTGCGGACGCGGCGCCTGGAAGGCCGGCTGCATCTGGTGGTGGAAGACGACGGCGTAGGGATTCCCGAAGCGAAACTGGCCAAGCTACTGGAGAAAGGCATCGGGGTAAGCAACGTAAACGAACGGCTGAAAGTGCTGTTTGGCGCGGACTACCGCATGTGGATCGACAGCAGCCCGGGCAAGGGCACGCGCATTGAGATCGAAGTTCCCGAATTGCAGACCGAGTGGGCCGCGGTATCCTAGGCGGCCCCAGGAGAGGATCAGCGCTTGAACAAGCTCGAATATACGATTAGTGCGTGGCCCATCAACGGCCTGCCGGCCACGCTGGCGGAGCGCACTCGCCGGGTTTATGACCGGCTGGCGCCGGTGTACAGCATCTCGACGAATTTATTTCACTCGCGCGCACACCGGCGGGCGCTCGAGATCTGCGACCTGGCGGACGGCATGCGCGTGCTCGAAGTGGCCACCGGCTCCGGCGAGATGTTCCGGCGCCTGGTGCGCACCAATCCCAGCGGCTCGACCCTCGGTGTCGACCTTTCGCCCAAGATGGCGCGGCGAACGCAGCATCGCGTGCAGAGCGAATTTCCCGCCTGTATGACGCAATGCCACGCCGTGGATGCCCGGCACATGCCGTTCCGCGACGCCGCATTCGACAGCGTGTTCTGCTGCTATATGCTCGAACTGCTTTCAGGCGAGGACATCGCCCGGACCATCGGCGAATTTCGCCGCGTGTTGCGCCGGCGCGGCCAGCTCGTGCTGGTGCTCATCGGCCAGAAGACACCGGCATTCAACGCGCTCTATCGCGTGGCCGGTAAAGTTGCGCCCGCGTTCTGGGGCCGGCAGGTGGAAGAGCGCGTTCCCGAGCTGGTGGAGGCCAGCGATTTCCACATCGAACGCGACGCACAGGTGCGCCAGACCTTCTATCCCTCGCGCGTGCTGGTGGCGCGCAAAAACGGGGATTAGGCCGGCTCCCGTTCCAGGCAGCTCGCGTATACGCGGTAGTCCGGCTCGCTGAACAGCACAAAGGTAACCTGCTGCAGCATGCCGGCTTGCGCATTCAGATGCCGCGTCACCTCAGCGAGCGCGATGCGTGCAGCTTCCCGGATCGGATATCCGTAGATGCCGGTGCTGATCGAGGGGAAGGCGATGGTGGCGATTCCCTGCTCTTCGGCGAGCTGGAGGCAGGTGCGGTAACACGACGCGAGCAACTCGGGCTCGCCGTGCTTGCCGCCGCGATAGACCGGGCCCACAGCGTGAAACACGAAGCGCGCGGGCAGGAGCCCGGCCGCCGTGACGACGGCGCTTCCCGTGGGACAGCCGCCGGACTTGCCGCGAATCTGATCGAGTTCGCGCATGATGGAAGGGCCGCCGGCGCGGTGAATGGCGCCATCCACACCCCCGCCGCCGGCCAATGCGGAGTTGGCCGCGTTCACGATGGCGTCGGCCGGCTCGCGCGTGATGTCTCCGACTTTCAACCTCAGAATTTTCCCGCCCGGGAAGTTCTGCTCCATGTTTCTACGGTAGCGCCGGAATGGTTGTGCTGCGGCCGCCCTAATCGTACGGCCAGCTTGGTTTGCTGAACAGTCCCCCATCCACCCATATGGTCTGGCCCGTGATAAATGCCGCGGCATCGCTCACCAGAAAAACCACCGCACGCGCCACATCCACGGGCTGGCCAACGCGGCCGAGCGGCGTCAGCTTGGCCCAGGTGCCCGCGTAGTCGCCCGCTTCAAGCTTGGTGCGCTCGATTTCCACCGCACCCGGCGCCACGCAGTTCACGGTGATCTGGTACCGGCCCAGCTCGACCGCCGCCACCTTGGTGAGCATTTCGATGCCGCCCTTGCTGGCTGTGTAATCGACCAGGTTCGGAAACGCGACCTTGTTGCACCCCGACCCGATATTCACGATCCTGCCTGCGCCGAGTTCGCGCATGTGCCGCGCCGCGCGCTGCGTGCAGAGGAAGCAGCCCTTCAGGTTGGTGTCGATGGTGCGGTCCCACTCGGCTTCGGTGAGATCGACGAGAGGCTTCCAGGTTTGCACGCCGGCGTTGTTGACCAGGATGTCGAGCTGCGGGAATTGTTCGAAAGTTTCGACGAACATGCGCTCGACATCCGCCGCGACACCCACGTTCGCCTGCACCGCAACGGCCTCGCGTCCCATGCCCCGGATCTCGGCAACCGTGGCATCAGCGCCCACGCGGTCGGTATTATAATTGACCGCGACATTCGCGCCATTTCGCGCTAATTCGAGCGCGATCCCTTTCCCGACGCCCTTGCTCGCGCCGGTGACAAGCGCGGTCTTCGATTCCAAAGGAAGATTCACGCTGGCGATTTTATCAAGCCCGTGCGGCGGAGGCTTCCAGAAACGCCACGATCAGCGGATGCGGCAGGGCTTCGCTCGACGACAATTGCGGCTGGAACAGCGTGGCAATGAAGAAGCGGTCACCGGGAAGCTCGATGGCGCGAAGCTCACCGTTGTCATCGAATGCCGTGAGCTTCAAACCGGAGGCGGCGAAGTCCGACAGGTATTCTCGATTGACTTCGTAGTTGCAGAAATATTCTTCTTCGGCTTCAAGACCGCGATAGATACCCGCGAGCCGGCTGCCTCGCTCGATGCGCAAACGGCACGCGCCCGAGAGCTTCGGCCCGCCTTCGCGCCGGTTAGGCGCGGGACACGAAACCGGATGAATCACAAAATTGCGCGAATCGGTTTCATGCTCGTTCGAATCGGCGTCGGCGATTCCCACCACATTGCGGGCATACTCTAACAGAGTATGTTGGAAGCCGCCTCAAGTGGCGACCAGCGGCCAATTCCCCAGCCGGGCGCGCTCGATGCCGGCCAGCATGCCCGCCATGCTTTTGTAGGGACTGCCCGGCGAAATCCAGAGCGCGTCAAAGCCTTCGAGCATTTGCGCCGCACCCGGCTCCAGCAGCGACGGCGTCGGGATCCATTCGGATTCGACGTGCCGTCCCAACGCTTGCGCGGCGTGTCGGAGCGATGCGTTGGTCGCGAGGTGCGAGTGATACTCGGGATTGAAATCGCCCAGAATTCCGACGCGGGTCGTTTTGGGAGGCACATCGAGGTATATCACGGATACGAATCGCCGCCAAGAATCTAACAGTAACCTACTTTCGCGCGCGCACGGTGCCTACGATAGTGGCATCCCATTTGGGATCGCCCTGGGCGGCATAGTGGGGGCCGAGCTTGTCCCAATCCTCGCGCGTGATGCCGTTGAGATCATAGACCACCCGTCCGTCGCGCACGGTCAATTCGCATTCGAGCTTCTGGTTGCCGCGCATGCGCGCTCCGTTGACA
>JASHOO010000689.1 GCA_030041035.1 Bryobacteraceae bacterium
GACGTGGCACGTTTGCTCGGCATCTCCAATCTGTTCCAGGCGGAGATCACGGCTCTCGATCCGGGGCGCAACACCAGCCGGCTGCGTTTTCAAGAGCACGAAATCACCGGGATGTACTTCCCCGGCCATCTGCGCGGTGATCGTGTCTGGCTCTGCATCCGTGCCGCGGAACTGCGCGTGACCGGGCGTAATGGCGCACGGCCGGAAGCCAATCAGATCCCGGCGAAACTGCTGCACGTCTCCGAAATGCCGCACTCCATACGGCTGGAATTTTCCGGCGCCATTTCAGTGGAGCTGTCGCGCCAGGAGTTCGAGCAACAGAAGGATAATAAAGACTGGCTGGTTGAATTTCCGCCGGAAGCTTTGCGGGTGCTGTAGTGAAATCTCTCGAAGAGTACATCGCGCTGGCTGAACAAGCTCACGGTCACATGTGCGCGGGACAGATTCTCGGCCTGCGCATGGCGATCTACGGCATGCAGCTGCTGGGGATCGAAGATCCCACCGGCCGCGACCGCAAGCGCCTGGTCACGTTCGTTGAGATTGATCGGTGCGCTACCGACGCCATTCCCATCGTCACCGGTTGCCGCATGGGTAAGCGCGCGCTCAAATTTCGCGACTTCGGAAAGGTGGCGGCAACCTTCTGCGACCTCCAGGCGGATCGTGCCGTCAGGCTGGTTGCGCGCGAAACGTCCAAACAGCTGGCGCAGACATTGTATCCCGAAATCGCGGACAAGAATCAGCAGCAGATGCGCGCCTATCGCGAACTGCCCGATGAAAAGCTTTTCGCGGGACAGTGGGTGCGCGTCACGCTCGGCGCGGAAGAGTTCCCCGGTTATAAAGGCGAGCGGCACCACTGCCAAGAGTGCGGTGAAGGCATCAATTTCAAGCGCGAGGTTGTACGCGATGGCCGCGTGCTGTGCAGGGCGTGCGCCGGCGAGCGTTACTATACGCCACTGTAGTGCTCCGCTACTACATCACCGATCGAAAATCGCTGGGCGGAATCGATTCGCTCGTCCAGAATATTGCGCGCGTGATGGCACAGGGAATCGAGCGCATCCAGATTCGCGAGAAAGATCTGACCGCGCGTGAGCTGGCCGCGCTGGTATGCCGCGTGGTTAGGCTTCCCAACCCGCGCGGGGCAAAGATCCTGGTGAACGATCGGACAGACATCGCCATCGTCACGGGCGCTCATGGCGTCCATCTTCCCTCGGGTTCGATCGCCGCGGCGCGGCTGCGTAGGATTACCCCCGCCGGATTTTTGATCGGTGTTTCCTGCCACGCGATCGACGAGGTAAAACGCGCGGAAGCCGAGGGCGCCGATTTCGCCGTCTTCGGGCCGGTATTCTTCACCGCGTCCAAAGCTGCTCACGGCCCGCCGCTGGGGCTTGATCTTCTGCGCACGGCCGCGAATGCAGTGCGCATGCCGGTACTTGCTTTAGGCGGCATCACGCCGGAAAATGCGCGGCAATGTGTGGACGCCGGGGCCGCGGGGATCGCGGGTATTTCGATGTTCCAGCGAACCTAACCCGCCGATACGCCCACTTCGCGTGCCCGCAGATCCCTAAGCCGGTCGCGCAACTGTGCGGCTTTTTCGAACTCGAACTTCTGCGCAGCCTCGCGCATGCGCCCTTCAAGCTCGGCCAGGAACCGCTGGCGCTCATCGGGAGTCATTTGTTCCACATCCTGTTCGGCTTCCACCGAGACGGTTACGTAATCGCCTTCGGCAATCTCCACCAGGCTCATGTCGATCGGCTTGATAATGGATTGCGGTGTGATGCCGTTCCGCTCGTTGTAGTCCATCTGTACGCGGCGCCGTCGATTGGTCTCGTCAATCGCGCGCCGCATGCTGTCGGTCATGACGTCGGCATATAGAACCGCGCGACCTTCCACGTGCCGCGCCGCTCGGCCGATAGTCTGGATCAGCGATCCGCTCGAACGTAGAAATCCCTCTTTATCCGCATCGAGAATGGCCACCAGCGAAACTTCCGGCAAATCCAGACCTTCGCGGAGAAGATTAATGCCGATCAGCACATCGAACTCGCCGCGTCGCAGATCGCGCAGAATCTTGATCCGATCCAGCGTTTCTACTTCCGAGTGCAGGTAGCGGCAGCGTACGCCCGCTTCCGAATAATATTCGGCCAGGTCCTCGGCCATGCGCTTGGTCAGCGTGGTCACCAGAACGCGCTGGTTCGCGGCCACCCGTTTACGAATCTCGCCCAGCAGATCGTCCACCTGTCCTTTGATGGGCCGCACTTCCACCTCGGGATCGACCAGCCCCGTGGGCCGAATGATCTGCTCCACCACCACGCCGGCGACCTGGTCAATTCGTACGGTCCCGGCGTCGCCGAAACGTAGACCACCTGGTTCACGCGATTCTCGAATTCCTCAAACGTGAGCGGACGATTGTCCAGCGCGCTCGGGAGCCGGAACCCATGCGCCACCAGCACCTCCTTGCGCGATCGGTCGCCGTGATACATTCCGTGCAATTGCGGAATCGTCTGGTGGCTCTCGTCGATGAACATCATCGAGTCCTGCGGCAGATAGTCCAGCAGCGTGGGCGGCGCTTCGCCCGGCAAGCGTCCCGAGAAGTGCCGCGAGTAGTTCTCAATCCCGTGGCAGTAACCGATCTCGCGCATCATTTCCAGATCGAACATCGTTCGCTGGTAAAGGCGCTGCGCCTCGATCATCTTCCCCTGTTTCTCCAGCTCCTTCTTCCACCACTCAAGCTCGGTCAGGATACCCGCCATCGCGGTTTCTTTCGTTTCGTCCGACATCACGTAATGCGTTTTCGGGTAAATCGGCAACCGCAGATAAGTCTGGCGCACCTGACCCAGCAGCGGATCGATCTGCGAAAGACTCTCAATCTCGTCGCCCCACAACTCGATGCGATAGGCGTAGTCATCATAAGTTGGATACACCTCGATCACATCGCCGCGCACGCGGAATGTGCCCCGCCGGAAGTCTGCATCGTTGCGTTCATAGAGAATGTCTACCAGTCGCGAGACGATCTGGCTGCGCGAAATCTTCTCGCCTTTCTCCAGCATGAGCAGCATGCCGTAGTAGGCTTCGGGCGATCCCAGGCCGTAAATACAGCTGACGCTGGCTACAATCACGCAGTCGCGGCGCTCGAACAGTGATCGCGTGGCCGAGAGCCGCAGTTTGTCCAGCTCGTCGTTGATCGTGGCTTCCTTTTCGATGTAGACATCGCTCGAGGGAATGTAAGCTTCCGGCTGATAGTAGTCGTAATAACTGACGAAATACTCGACCGCATTTTGCGGAAAGAACGACTTGAACTCGTGATAGAGCTGCGCAGCCAGGGTCTTGTTGTGCGCCAGCACCAGCGCCGGCCGGCCCACCTGCTCGATGACCTTCGCCATGGTGAAGGTCTTGCCCGATCCCGTCACGCCCAGCAGCACCTGGTGCTTTTCACCGTCGTGAACACCCCGCGAAAGCTCCTCGATGGCGGTCTCCTGGTCGCCGCGCGGCCGGTAGCTCACTGCCAGATGGAACGGCATAGCTTCAGCGTAACACCGCAATGAAAAGGGCCATCGATCAACCCTCGATCAACCTGCTGCTTCTCGTAGTGCCTCTAAGGTGAGCCGCGCAGTCGTGCTCCAGGAGAATTCGGCGGCGCGCTCCGGCCCAACCGCCGCCAGACGTTCCCGCAGGCTCTCATCCAACGTCAGCCGGTTCATGGCATCGAGCAGCGCGTCGTCGCTGTCGGGATCGAATGGCAAAACTGCGGCCCCGGCAATACTCGCGAGCGGCTCGATGTGCGAGCACGCTGTCGGCACTCCCGCCGCCAACGCCTCCAGCACCGGTAACCCAAACCCTTCGAAGGTCGATGGATAGAGGAACCCCCAGGCACGCGCGTACAGGCTGTATAGATCTTCCCGCGGAATCCAGCCCGTAAACTCGACCGCGCCCGCAAGCGCCAGTTCCCCACGCAATCGCTCGAGTTCCGCCGACTCAAATCCGCGCAGCCCGGCAATTACCAGCCGGAACTCAGGCCGTTTTTGGCGAAAGGCGGCGAAGGCCCGCAGCAGCCGGTCGAGATTCTTATGCGGATGCAAGGTCGAGACGGAAAGCAACAACAGCTCCGGTCGCCGCGCCTTTGCGATTTCGAAGAATCTCGACTCCACTCCCAGCGGAATCACGCGAATTTTCTGCCGCGGCAGTCGATAGAACCTTTCGAGATCCCGGCCCGTGGCTTCCGAGTCTGCAATCACGACCTTCGAAACCTGCGCGGACCAGAACAGCAGAAACCTCCAGAACGGCAGATCGAACCAGCGGAAATTTTCCGGATGCCGCTTATGCTGCAGGTCATGAAACACCGTCACCTGCGGGCAGCCGCAAACCAGCGGCGCCGTAAAACCGGGGTTCAGAAGAACGTCAATCCCGTGCGCAGCTCCAGCTATTGGCAGCACTGCCTGCTCCCAGACAATGCGCGCCGGACGGAAGGCCGCCCGCACCGGCTGCTCCACAACATGGAAATTAGCTCGCCCGCGTCCCAGCTCAAGCCCCGTCTCCCGATTGGTGAAGACAAAGTATTCCTCCGGCTCGTCGATCTCGCTTAACGCGCTGAGCAGGTTGCGCAGGTAGATCTCAGTGCCGCCCACACCTCCCGGAATCAGATACAGCGCGTTCACGCCAATGCGCAGCCGGCGCATTTTAGTGCCGGTTGGCCAGTGCGGCCTCCGCGTTCTGAAGGGACTGGAAGGCCGTCTCGTTGTGCGGATCGATGGCCAGCGCGTGTTTGAAGTTGACCAGAGCGTCGGCAAGATCTCCCATGTTCTGATACACCCCGCCCATGTAGACGTATGTCATCGCGAATGACGGGTCCATCTTCTGCGCCTTCTGTAGCGCCTCCATCGCCTCGGCGTTCTTCTTCTGTTTGCCGTAAGCCATACCGATCTGCGAATACACGTGCGCCGTCGGGTGCAATGCGGCGGCCTGGCGAAACTTGGCGATCGCCTCGTCCTCCCGGTCCACGCAGTCGTACGCCAGCCCCCAATCGATGAAAATACTGGTGTACCAGTACGAGTGTTTAGCCGGAGGATCGATTTCGACGGCGCGACCGTAATGCGGGAGCGCCTTTGCACAATCTCCCTGTTCCCGGTATGCTTCCGCTAGCTGAAACTCATCCCGCGAAAGACCCGGCGACTTGTCCACCGTATCCTCCCACAGGATCCTCGGATCGCTCCACACAGCGCTCCGCTCGTAAGTCCCGATGCCCAATATAATCAGCACTACGCCAAGCGCTGCCATCCACTTCTTTTGCGTGACATCCACCCTCCGTAAGAACTCCAGCACGATGAACAATAGCCCGATCATCGAAAGATATAGCCGATGCTCGGCGACCGGATCTTTGATCGGCATGAATGACGATGTCGGCGCCATCAGAATGACAAACACAAAGAAGCCGAACGCCGCCAGCGGATACCGCCGCCGGTAGTAAAAGGCCGCCCCCGCCGCTATGAGGATCGCCGCCAGTCCGACCACTGCGCCGTGATCCACAACCGTGCGTGAGATCGGAAAGTCGTAATCCACTCGCAGACCAGTGGGAAACAGAAAAAGCCGGATGTAGACCCAAAACGCGCGGCACTCGGTGAAAAAATATTGGTACCAGGTGAAGTCTTTGATCCCAAACCCCGCAGTTGGGGCGCCGCGCAGCAGCCGTGTCAGATAAGCCCCCGCAACCATAGCGCCCGCCGCGATGAGCACGTACAACCTCCAGTTCCGGCGCATCCCTTCGAAGGAGAACGGCGGATTCCAGAAATAATCCGTCAGCAGCAACAACGCCGGCAGCACCATCGTGTGCTCCTTGGTCGAAGCCGCTGCCCCGAACAGCAAAAGCACCAGCACCGCACGCGCCCACGTAGTCTCGGCTTTCGGACGGTAGAGAAACACCGTCCAAGCGCCGAGAAACAACAGCACGCTCAAATCTTCCGAACGGCTGGTGATATACGCCACCGATTCCGAATTCACCGGGTGCAGAAGGAACACGGCGCCCGTGAACACCGCGAGCACGTCGCGCTGCGGGTTCATCACCTCCACAAATTGCAGCACCTTCCGCGTGATCAGGAAAATCACCACAGAGTTCGCCGCGTGGAAAATAACATTAAACGCGTGATACGAATATGGATGGAATTGCGACAGCCGGTAGTTCACCCAATAGCTCATCATCAGGAAGGGACGGACTCCCTTCAACCACGCGGTGAAATGATCAACGGGGAACGTTCCCATTCCGAAGGGCAGGTAGCGGTCGTCAAAAATGAAAGGACCGTTGAGCGCCGGCCCGTAGGCCCAGAAACCCGCGGCCAGCGCGAGGAAGCCCCCGAGAAAGTACGGCC
>JASHOO010000690.1 GCA_030041035.1 Bryobacteraceae bacterium
TCGAAAGGCCGCAAGGTGCGGATGAACGTGCCGTTCTGCGATCTGACGGAGGACGAGAAAAACTACGTTATCGAGGGAGGCCCCGGCTTCGCGGGCATTCGCGGGTTCTTCAACTATCTCGAAACCAAGAAATACAAATTGCACGTGCGCGTGTTTCTGAGCCGGTATCGCGGCTACGCGCGGTGCCCGGACTGCAATGGAGCGCGGTTGCGCAAGGAAGCGCTGTATGTGCGGGTGGGCGGCAAGAATCTGGGCGAAGTGGTGCGGATGAACATCGCCGAAGCGCAAGCCTTTTTCGACGCGCTCGAACTGACGCCGGAAGAAAACGCGATTGCCGACAAGATCCTGATCGAAATCCGGCAGCGGCTGAAGTTTCTGAACGATGTGGGACTCGACTACCTGACGCTCGACCGGCTGGCGGCGACGCTTTCGGGCGGCGAAGCGCAACGAATACAGCTTGCCACATGTCTGGGTTCGCGCCTGGTGGGCGCGTGCTACGTGCTGGATGAGCCCTCGATCGGGCTGCACACGCGCGACACGGGGCGGTTGATTCATATTTTGGAAGAGCTGCGCGGCCTGGGGAACACGATCGTGGTGGTGGAGCACGATCCGGAAGTGATGCGATCGGCGGATCACATTGTGGATCTCGGGCCGGGCGCGGGCGAACTGGGCGGGAAGGTGATCTATGAGGGCTCCTACAAGAACCTGCTCAAGAATGGCGATGGATCGCTGACCGGCCGTTACCTGCGCGGGGAACTGCACGTGGCCGCGCGGAAGGAGCGGCGGCGTGTGGATGCGCGGCGGCGGCTGCGCATTTCGGGCGCGCGGCTGCACAACCTGAAGAATATCGATGTCGAGATTCCGCTCGGCATGCTGGTGTGCGTGACGGGTGTTTCGGGATCGGGCAAATCGACGCTGGTGCATGACGTGATTTATCGGTCGCTCGAGGCGGCGCTGCGGAAGAGCGAAGCGGCGGGAGAGAGCGAAATCGAAATCGCGGATGACGCGCTCGAATCCTCCTCGGCCAAGATGACCTGCCGGCGCGTGGATGGCGCGGAGCGCTTGCGCGAAGTGGTACTGGTGGACCAATCGCCCATCGGACGCACGCCGCGCTCGAATCCGGTGACGTACATCAAGGCGTTCGATTTGATCCGCGCGCTGTTTGCGTCGACCAAAGATGCGGAGAAGCGCGGGTATACAGCGGGCCACTTTTCGTTCAATATACCGGGCGGGCGCTGCGAAACGTGCCAGGGCGACGGAACGGTGACCGTCGAGATGCAGTTTCTGGCAGACGTGGAACTGGTGTGCGACGAATGCAAGGGCACGCGATTCAAGAGCAGTATTCTGGACGTTCGGTACCAGGGGCTGAACGTGCACGAAGTGTTGCAATTGACGGTGGACGAGGCGATCCGGTTTTTCAACGCCGCGCCGCGGCTGGTTTCGAAGCTGAAGGTGCTGGCGGATGTCGGGTTGGGATACTTGCGGCTGGGGCAATCGGCGACGACGCTTTCGGGCGGGGAAGCCCAGCGCGTGAAACTGGCGGCGCACCTGGCGCAGGCTTCGTGCGCAGGAACGCTCTACATTTTCGATGAGCCGACGACCGGGCTGCACTTCGACGATATTGCGAAGCTGCTGGGGGCGTTCCAGCGGCTGATCGAGAATGGCGGGTCGCTCTTGGTGATTGAGCACAATCTCGACGTGATTCGCGCGGCGGATTGGGTGATCGATTTAGGGCCTGAGGGCGGCGAGCGCGGGGGGCAGATTGTGGCGACGGGGACGCCGGAGCAGATCGCGAAGGCGGAGGGATCTTGGACGGGGAAGTATTTGAGGTGAGCCTTAATCGAGTACGGTGGCGTCCAAGTCAAGTGCGTCGAAAAGTGCGCGGTTCAGTTCGTCCACTTTCGCCCCGCCGAGCACGCCGACGAAGTGCGTCAGAAGTTCCTTGGGCAAGCTGACAAGTTCGTCGCAATGTATGCTGGAATCGCGTTTGAGTCCTTCGTCGATGCCAACTCGGACCTGTGTGCTCAGGTTGTCATGTCGCGAATATACGGGCGCGCATACACAAGTGGAAAACCGTGTATTGAGCAGAGCTTGACGGCTCACCACGACAAACACGCGCTGCCGCTTTGGATCGCGTGAGCCGGGCTTCTTGACCAAGTAAAGCTCGCAGCGCCTCGCGGCAATCCCTGATAGTCGAGAACGTCCAGAGCTTCTTGGTTTAGACGATCCGCATTCGCATTGATGATGGCTACGTCTTGCGCTTCGCGCTGCGCTTTCTGCAGTCTAGCCAGATAGGCTCGCGCTGCTTTTTCGAGGAATGCAGAACGGTTGGAGTCAGCCCGATCGATGATTTTCAGCAGGTCTGATGGGAGTGTGATCGATGTCTTTACACGCACAAGACAATTATATTCCGAGCTGGGGACCTTTTGTACTTGGCTGATGACATCCTGCCGTTCCATGGAACAGCTTAAAGAACGCGGGTTTCTATTTTGTGCAATTTGGCGGCATGTGTACCGGCTGTCTGGAAATCAGCTTAAACTGAGTTCTGTTCCACGCGTAATAACGAGTAGCGCAATCGCACGTATCCTCGACACAGCCGTCTACTATCAGAAGTGAGCTGTCCTTGCGGAATTGTTCTCCTTTGTACGTGAGTGAAGTAGCCGGTCCTTCAGCGCCAAACGGGCCGAGCTGAATGATCCCTGGTGGATGCAGAGAATAGAACTTCCCGGTCATGACGTCCCACATGAAGAGGGAATGACAACCGCTGCCGCACGTGCACGACTCAATGATGAAATGACCTGCGAAGTTCACTTGCTCGGTTACGTATCCCTCGGGATCCGTGAAGCAGCGTGCCTGTCCCCTTTCGCGGCCGAATACGGGCGCCTTCACCTTGCCTTTGTACATTTTGGACACGGGGTAGTCCTCGAAGCGCGGCAGCTTGGCAGCAGACCAGCTTGCGCCTAGTAACGGCAACGGGATGAGCGCAATGAATTCAACGGGCACTGACAATCCGGACCGTAACACGTGATACAGGGGGTCAACCGGTATCTTTGGCGATCGCCCCTCCACCGCGGTCAAGTAATCCTTCGGTGCAAGCAATATCTGCATCCCTCGCACTCCGGCTGAAACCGATTTTGCGGTCGCCGGTGAGGCGGGCGAGGGCTTTCTCGTCAAGCTGCGCGTCGGCGGGGACGACAGCGAAGCAGACCCCGTTGCGATCGCCGCGAGCTACCAGGGTTTTGAGCACTTGCTCGGCGCGCAGGCCATGTTGCGAATGGACGCGCGTGAACGCGAATCGGAGGGTGCAGGTTCTATACTGCGGATATGAAAGAAGGCGGGGATGGCAAGTTCTATAATCCGCACAGTCACGCGCGCGTGGACGAACTGGCGGGAGCGCCGTTGGCGACGTTCGGGCAGCGATGTGCGGCGATCCTGATCGATATTCTGCTGATCTTGGGAAGCTATGTGCCCTTCATGATCGGGCTGCGATATTTGGTTGAAGATCGGCTGCACCTGACGGAAGATCTGTATCGCTCGGCTCACATGCAGGTGCGGTTCGATTTTCATGGGCTGCTGGAAGTGGCGTGGACGCTGTGGCTGGTGCTCTACTTCGGGCTGTTGGTGTGGCGAACAAACGGGCTGACGCCGGGCAAACGCCTGATGGGCATCCGTATAGTATCGCTGACGCACACCAGGATCTCGCTGTGGCAAGCGGTCGAGAGGGCGCTGGGGTATGGAGCTTCAGCGCTGGAGGCGGGCTTTGGCTTTCTGCAGTACTTCCTGCAACCGAACCGCTGCTGTGTGCACGACCGGATTGCGGAGACGATTGTGATTCGAGAGCGCTAGGACCGTTATCCGGTTTTTGCGATCGCACCTACCGCCCCTCCCACTGCGGCCAGATAATCTTGCTGCGCTAGCAGGATCTGGGTGCCGCGCACGCCTGCCGATACGGAGATCACATCGAACAACTCCGCGGTTTCGTCGAGGTAGACGGGATAGTTGTGCTTCGAGGCGAGCGCGGTCACGCCGCCGCGGATGTAGCCGGTGAGGGGCTGCACTTCTTTGAGCGGGACGAGTTCGATTTTGCGGTCACCGGTGAGGCGCGCGAGGGCTTTCTCGTCAAGCTGCGCGTCGGCGGGGACGACAGCGAAGCAGACGCCGTGGCGGTCGCCGCGAGCTACCAGGGTTTTGAACACTTGCTCGGCGGGCAGGCCGATTTTGGCGGCGACGGTTTTGGCATCGAGATCGTTGGGGTCGACTTCGTATTCGCACAGCTCGTAGCGGATTCCGAGTTTGTCGAGCAGGCGGACGGCGTTAGTTTTCATCGGGGCCAGGTTCAGTCTAACGTAAAGTTGCATTACAATGTAATACATGGCTAAGAGCGCGGTCTTCACGTGGCGGCTGTCGCCGGAATTGAAAGGCGCACTGGAGCGGCGGGCACGGCAGGAGGGGCGGTCGGTTGCGGGTCTGCTAGATCGCGTGGTGCAGGACGGGCTGCGGAACGGCAAGAGTGCAGCAGACGATGCGGCGGAACAGGCGCGGTTGCACCGGGAGGCGGCGAAATGGATTGGTTCGATATCGGGCGGTAATCCATATCGGGCAGAAACAGCTCGCGAAACGATTCGCGAAAAATTAAGACGGGCGCATGAACGCCGCCGGCCTAGCTGACACCGGAGCGCTCCTCGCGCTGCTGGATCGCGACGATCGTTGGCATGCTGCTTGCCAGGCGGCTTTTCACTCTCTGCGTTTTCCATTACTGACGTCAGAGGCGGTTCTTACAGAGCTGTTTCACCTGGTTGACCGGCGTGAACGTGAGGCAGCATGGCGCCTGGTCCGGTCGGGCGCGATCACCCCGGGAGCCATCACGGACCGCGACCTGAGCGCTCTCAATAGCCTGATGACCAAGTACAGGGACCGGCCGATGGATTTCGCCGACGCCACGTTAGTTCATCTGGCGCAGCGGGAGTCCGTGGATCTGATCCTTACGATCGATCGCGACGATTTTGAGACGTATCGGATCGGAGGACATAAGAAGTTTCAGATTGTGCCGGGACGCGAACGCTAGCTCACGCTTCCCAATTCAGAATCACTTTGCCGGAATTTCCCTGGCGCATTATCTCGAACGCTTGTTCGTACTCGGTGTAAGGGAAGCGGTGGGTGATGACGGGCTTGATGTCGAGGCCGGATTGCAGCATGACGGTCATCTTGTACCAGGTTTC
>JASHOO010000691.1 GCA_030041035.1 Bryobacteraceae bacterium
ATCGGCACGGGCGCTCTCGGTACCGGACTCCTGGTGGAGACTCCCGCGAAAGCGGCTCCCGCCGGCAATCTCGCCGGGCCCGGGGAAGTGCCGGTCACGCTTCAGATCAACGGCAAACCCTACAACTTGAAGATCGAGCCTCGCGTCACCCTGATCGACGCGCTGCGCAATTACCTGGATTTCACCGGCTCCAAGAAGGTCTGCGACCGCGCCACCTGCGGCGCCTGCACCGTCATCATGGACGGCAAGATCGTCTACAGTTGCACCGTGCTCGCCATCGACGCGCAGGGCAAGAATATTGAGACCATCGAGGGTATCTCGCAAAACGGCAGGCTGCATCCCGTCTCGGCCGCCTTCGTCGATCACGACGCGCAGCAATGCGGGTACTGCACGCCGGGTTTTGTGATGGCGGTGAAAGGGTACCTCGACAAACATCCTAATCCGACTTATGAGGACGTACAGAAGGACCTCGGCGGCAATCTCTGCCGCTGCGGAACCTACGTGGGCGTCCGTAAGGCGGCGTTGCAAGCCGCGAAAGAGATGAAGGGAGGACGCAATGCCTGACACGCCAAATTACGCCTGGCCTGAGATGGACAAACGGCGCGTGATGGGCAAGCCCACCAAGCGCGTGGACGGCCCCATGAAATCCACAGGCCGCGCCAAGTACGCCTCCGATTTCAAACAGGAAGGGCTGCTCTACGGCACCCTCTTGACCTCCCCGCACGCCCATGCGCGCGTGACCAGCATCGACACCAGCGAGGCAGAAAAACTCCCCGGCGTGACCAAGGTTCGAACCATGGCTCCCCCCGGAACCGAGCTGATGTGGGAGGGCCAGGAAGTCGCCTCGGTCGCCGCGACCACCGAAGAGATCGCCAAGTCAGCCCTGCGCCTGATCAAGGTCCAGTACGAAGTGCTGCCGCACCTGGTCCGCGAAGATGATCTTTCCAAAGCCGGCGCCCGTGCTAAACCGGCCGGCGAGCAGGTCAAAGGCGATCCCGATAAGGCATTCCAGGAAGCCGACGCCGTGGTCGAGGGCCATTACGGCATCCCCGTCATCACACACTGCTGCCTCGAACCCCACGGCAACGTCGTCGAATGGAAAGGTGATCACGTCAATCTCTATCCCTCTACGCAGAATGTCTCCGGCATCGGCGGCGATATGTCCAACGCTATCAAGGTGCCGGTCACTAACGTCCACACGCAAATGCAGTACGTCGGCGGCGGGTTCGGCAGTAAGTTCTCCTCCGACTCATGGGGGATTGAAGCGGCCCGCCTCTCCAAAGACAGCGGCGGCCGCCCGGTCAAGTTCTTTCTCGAACGTTCCACCGAGCTGATGATTGCCGGCAACCGGCCTTCTGCTTTTGCCAACATTAAAATCGCCGGCAAGAAAGACGGCACGATTACTGCTTGGCAGTCCGAGTCCTGGGCTACCGGCGGCTTCGGCGGCGGAGGCAGTCCGCCCATTCCCTATGTGTTCGATATTCCGAACCAGCGCAAGAACCATACGGCCGTTTCCACCAATTGCGGCGGCGCGCGCGCCTGGCGCGCTCCCAACCATCAGCAAGCCTGCTATCTGACGGATTCGGCCATCGAAGATCTGGCGGCGAAGCTGAACCTCGATCCGCTGGTCGTTTTCGAGAAGAATTTGGGTTTAACGGCGCGTGCCGACATCTACCGCGCCCAGCTTCATAAGGCCGCGGAGATGATCGACTGGCAAAAGCTCTGGCATCCGCGCGGCCAGTCGGACCCCGGTCCGGTCAAGCGCGGCCTGGGCCTCGCCATCAGCACCTGGGGCGGCGGCGGCCACAACAGCCAGTGCCGCACCAACATCAACCCCGATGGCACGGTCGAGGTCGAGTTGTGCACCCAGGACCTCGGCACAGGCACGCGCACCATCATCATGATGGTAGCCGCCGAGACCTTGGGATTGCCCTTGGGCGCGATCACACTCCGCATCGGCGATAGCATCCTTCCGCCTTCAGGGGCTTCCGGCGGATCCACCACCGTTGGCGGCGTTTCCTCTTCCACCCGAAAGGCCGCCGTCAATGCGCTGGCGAAGCTGTTGGACAAGGTCGCCCCGTCTCTCGGGACCTCGGCCGATCAGCTCGAGGCCGTCGACGGCCGCATCCAGATGAAGGGCGATCCTTCCAAGAGCCTCACCTGGAAGGCCGCCTGCCAGAAACTCGGCGTCAACCGGGTCTCGGAAATGGGCGAGAACAATCAGCGCAATCCCGGCGGCTTGAACTCGAGCGGCGTGGGCGGCGTCCAGATGGCCGATGTCTCGGTCGATACCGAAACTGGCATCGTCAGGATCAACCGGGCCGTCGCCGTGCAGGACATCGGGCTGGTCATCAATCCCACCACCGCCGAGAGCCAGATTTTCGGCGGCTGCATCATGGGCATCTGTGCCGCGCTCTACGAAGAGCGCATCATGGATCAGCAAACCGGGCGCATGCTCAATCCCGATATGGAGTTCAACAAGCTGGCCGGTATCGGCGATATCGGCGAAATCCTCGTGCATCTGGACATCACACCCGACAACGATAAGCGCGGCCCGGTCGGATTGGGCGAGCCGGCGGCCATTGCTCTCATCACCGCGATCGGCAATGCCACCGCCAATGCCATCGGCGTGCGCGTCCCTCATATTCCCGTGACGCCCAACCGGGTGTTAGACGCGCTCGAAAGGAGGAATGCCTAAAATGCAAGCCTTCGAATACGCAAATCCGGCAACCTTGCAGGAGGCCCTGGGTCTCTTGGGCACCAGGTGGGGCGAAACCGAAGTGCTGGCCGGCGGTACCGACCAGCTTAGCCTCATGAAGGAGTATCTCGCGACTCCCAAGCGCCTGGTGAACATCAAAGGCATTAAAGATCTGGGCGGAATCCAAAACACAAAGACCGGCCTGCGCATTGGCGCTACCGTCACGCTCGAGGAGTTGGTGGAGAACGCCGAGGTGCGCAAGGTTTTTCCTGCTCTCGCGGATGCGGCGCGCGGAGTGTCGAGCCCGCAAATGCGCAACATGGGCACCGTGGGCGGCGATCTGTGCCAGCGTCCCCGCTGCTGGTACTTCCGCCAGGGCTTCGGCCTTCTCGCCACCCAGGATGGGAAAGCGCTCGTGCCCAACGGCGAAAACCGTTATCACGCGATTTTAGGCAACTCGGGGCCGGCATATTTTGTCAGCGCCTCCAGCCTCGGACCGGCGCTCGTGGCCCTGGGGGCGAAAGTCCGCTTAGCCTCTTCTTCGGCCCATCGCGAGGTGGCCGTCGCGAAATTTTTCGTAACGCCGCAGAACGAGACTTCCCGCGAAATCGCCCTGCTTCCCAACGAAATTCTCACCGAAATCATCGTGCCCCACGAGGGCATGAAAAACGCAAGCTACGAAGTACGGCAGAAGGAGGCGCTCGATTGGCCGCTGGCAACCGCGTCGGTCGCCCTGAGAATGAAAGGCAGCACCGTGGCCTCGGCTCGTATCGTCTTGGGTCATGTCGCACCGACGCCCTGGGCCGCTACGCAGGCCGATCAGGCCCTGGCGGGGAAAGCCGTCACCCCGGAAAACGCCGAGGAAGCGGCCAAAGCCGCCGTGGCCGACGCTAAGCCGTTGAGTCAGAACGCTTACAAGGTGCAATTGGCCCGCGTAGCTGTGAAGCGGGCTTTGCTTGAGGCTGTAAAAGCTTGAGGAGTCAGTAGATGCCGCAACCCAGCGGTGAGCGCGCCGGTTTGACCAATATCGGCGAGGATCGCTGCAAAAACTTGCGCTGGAAGGGCTTATACATCGAAGCCGCGTGGGATCCCACGGTACCGCATAGCAACGACCGGGCCTTCTGGTGTCAACACACGTATAACTGCTTGGGGCCGGATAGCAAACTCGTCGACGATTACGAGTGCAACCCGGCCCGCAAGTGTTACGAAGCGCTGTAATTGGAGATCGGCGGCGACTAATTAACGGTCGCCTGCGTCTAACAGGTGTATACTCTATTTCGAGGAGGCATGGGGGAATGACGAAAGTTTTGTGGGCCGTGCTGGCAATTACCCTGACGGCTTCGCTCAGTTTTGCCGGTGGCCTCCCAAGTGGTACTATCTACGGCAATTACGTGGAAGCCCGCACTGCGGACGTGTATACGGGGCCATGCTTTGCCAACTCTGAAGTGGGACTGACCGGCCAATTGGCCGTAATGGGCTGGAAAGTGACGAAGGGATCGTGGAACGGCGTCGCCCTCGACGATCTTGGCGTGGTCGGGGTGATTCGCGCATCTTCCACATTGGGCGACGTTTATCATTCGGCATATCCAGTCAAGGCGGTGTTGATCGTGGATGAACGCGCCAATGCCGAACAAAGGCTTGCCTTGCAGAGCTTTGCCAAGCATATGAGCGGCGACCTGTTACAGGATGTGGTGCGGGTGGATTACCAGGCCATCGACCTGAGCTTCGCCAACGGCAATCTTCACAGCATGAAAGCGACTTTGACCGCCGGAAATCTGGCGAAGATCGAAACCCGTGCGCTCAGCGAGAACGACCAGATTTGCCATAACGAAGAAGTGTGGTACCGGCCCTTGACCCAGGTGGAGCACGCGATGCCCGCCTATGCGCTTGCCAACTCGTTCCAAGGGCAAGGTTTAGGCGAGCAGTGGAGCAGCCCGGGAAAGCGCAGCGCTTTCCTCGCCAGCTTCGCGACGCCTTCCGAATAACCAGAATCTGCGACTGCCGTTCCTTCTCGACCCGGCGAGGTCCAAACTCGCCGGGTTTTTCATTTTCCGGCGGTCGAAGTTATAAGCGCGGCCCAATAACGACGCGCTCAATGTGGGTCGAACGTGCGGTCCACGTAAATCCAGATCACGCGCGATAGGCGCACGGCGAAGGGCACGACGGGCAGGTAGGCGAGGAATGCGCCGATCACCGCCGCGCTGACGGACCAGTGCCCGAGCCGCCACAAAATCATCACGAGCGCGAGCACCGGCGGGATCGAGAGCGCGTAGCTCACGTACATGGCGCCAATGAAGTAGCCCTGCTCGCCACGATTGAATTGCAGGCCGCAGCAGGGACACGCCTCGTACATGGCGAGCCAGCCGCGGAAAATAGGGCCCTTGCGGCAGCGCGGGCAGAGGTGGCGGAGGATGCCCTGGAGCGCCGACATCGACTCCATGATAGTCGAGCCGGCACGGTGTTACATTGATAGCACCATGTCGGCCGCGCGCTTCAAATCACGAACGGCGGCGAGCCTCGCCATGTTGTACCTGCTGCCGGGCGCGTGGATGATCGGCTCGACTTACACGTGCCGCAGCATCTTCTGCGATCTTCCGGCTATTGTGTATTCGGCGCTGCCGGTGCCGTTTCTGAAGGTCTTCTACGTGATTGGGGGAGCGATCGAGGGAGTTAGTTGGTGGCAGGCTCCGTGGCCCGTGCCGGGAGCGTTCCTGGCTGCCCTGTCGCTCGCGTGTAATGCGG
This sequence comes from Bryobacteraceae bacterium, assembly GCA_030041035.1. Taxonomy (GTDB): domain Bacteria; phylum Acidobacteriota; class Terriglobia; order Bryobacterales; family Bryobacteraceae; genus QHXW01. The sequence goes on from JASHOO010000691.1 coordinate 5,441, forward strand.
TGACGATTTATTTCGTCGTCGTAGGGATCCAGAGAATTTTCAGGCGGAAGGCGGAGGCGGCGTAAGGTGCCGGCCTGATCCCACAATCGGGCGTTATGCGGCAGTTGACGTGCGGCGGCTCCGGCGCCATGGCAAACTCAACAGTGCGCTCGCCGATAGGATGATGGAGAACGTCGAGGTGATTCCCAACGCGAGGATTGTCCATACGAAAAGGAAAGCTTGGCTTGAGTTGCCGATGTCGCCACTGATAACCCCCCGCGTCCCTTTCATGTGGATGACAGGGACGACAAACCCGAGGACGGACCCTAAGAAGATGATGATGTATCCCGCCCGCCTTCCGCCGAGCACCAGCGTTCCATATAGCTGGACTACCAAAACGAACACCGCAAACAGATTTCCGAGACCTGCGGGTGACATCTGGAACAGGATGTCGCCGGTCAGGTGAAGCGTCATGAATAAAACGGTGAGCAGCGACGCTGTAGTCAACATGGCGCTTTGTTTCATGTGAGATTCGCCTTTCTGCGCCTCATATACTCGCACCGGGGTCCGATAGCTTATCATAGGTTGCGGAAGAACATCTGGTCTGCAAGTTCTTTCCCCGGGGCGCGGTTCTCGCGGGCAAGGTTGCGAAATTTCGAAACGGCCGATCGTAGGTGATTGGCCACCGCAAACCGGGGAAACTGCTCGCGCTGCCATTTGCCGGCGCCCGGATACGACCAACTCGCGGAGCGACGCTTTGAGTTCATTCCTCTGTGGGGATTTTTCGTCTTCCTGCTGTACGCTATGCGTCGCGTCGATTGCCGCAGGTGCGGCGTGGTGGCCGTCGAGGAAGTCCCCTGGGGCGTCGGTGATTCCGCAGATCTTTAACCCCTGAACTTCTGCTTGGCGGCTTTCACGAGTTCGGCATCGGGGTGCGCGCGGTAAAAGGGATCCAGCGGATAGCAGCCGGAGACCAGGCCGTTGCGCGGACCGGTGGTGCAATCGCTGAAGGTGCGGCAGAGGCGTTTGGAGTCGAGCGGCGCCCCGCGCAGTACGTCATCCGCGAAATGGGGGTAGGCGAGCACCATGCGGCCAAGTCCGACGAAATCCACCTGGCCGGTTCGCACGTAGTGCTGCGCCACGTGCGGCAGCCACTCCTGCAAATAGCTGTAGCCGGTTCCGACGATGGAGAGGCGCGGGTAGCGCGCCTTGATCCGGCTAGTGACTTCGATGAGACGCGCGACGCCCACGAGCGGGTCTTCAGGCGGTTCGTAACCATCGGTGGGTGGAAACAGCGCGGGGCGCTGGATGTGCGGGTTGTAATAAGGACTGCCGGCCGAGATACAGACTAATCGGATGGCGAGGCCGTCGAGTAAATCGAGAAATTGGAATGTTTCGCTGAGATCGATCTCGAGAGGATTCGTCGCGTCGGCTCCGAAGGCGTAGTCATAGCGGCCGTCAAACTTCTCGGGTTCGCCGCGGCGATCGCTCCCCATGCGAAAGGGAATCAGATCGAAGGCGCTCAAACGCACGCCGATGTCGAGACCGGGGGCATCGCGACGGATACCGTCCACCACCTCGCGCAGAAAACGCGTGCGATTCTCGAAGCTGCCGCCGTAGTTGCCGGGGCGGGTTCTGGCGCTGAGGAACTCGTGGCCAAGGTAACCGTGGCAATGCTTGATGTCGACAAAAGCGAACCCTGCGCTTTGCGCGCGCCACGCGGCTTTGACGAAATCCCCGATGATTCCGCCGATCTGCGCGTCGGTGAGGCAGGGATAATCGGGCGCGATGCCGAACTTGCGGTCGAGGAGCGGGTGATGATAAAGGATCGCGGGCTCGAGGCGGTCTTTGCGGTTAGGCCGGCTGAAGCGCCCGGAGTGCGTCAACTGCAAGCCGACCAGCAAGTCGCGAGTTGAGTCGTATCGTGCTTCATGAGCCGAGACCAGCACGCGGCGCAGATCGGCCAGCGAAGAGGCCGTGTGATCCGCCGACAGTAACTGATTGGGGTTGGCGCGGCCATCGTGCCGGACGGCTACCGCTTCGCCGCCCCAGATGAGCTTGGCGCCGCTTTCCCCGAAATGACCCCAGCGGCGGATGGTGAGATCCGAGGGTCTACCGTCTTCAGTGCCGTCCCATCCTTCCATGGGCAGGATGCTGAAGCGATTGCCGATGCGAAAATTGCCCAGGTCGAAAGATTGACGAAGCGGGGCTGAGTCACCGGCAACTAACTCCCTATCGAAGGTCAACGGGAGGCCGAGCTGCGCGAGGTAACGGGCGAAGTCATCCCCGCTTTTGAGCGTCGCAATGCGGCGATAGTGAGTTGGATTGGCGTCCACGATGATGAGGCCGGACAGTTCCTGTGCTTTCGCCGGCGTGAATGCAACCACTCCGTCCGGTCGCGGCTCGGCAATGAGAAAGTATACCCGGAAACTTTGGCGCACTCGTGTTAGAGTGCTGGTTTGTCTCCGCGCAAAACCCTGATTCCCTGGATTGTTACAACGATGTTACTAAACTTTCAGGCCTGGTGTGCCGATGGATTAGTGCGGATTTTCATTGAGCCGTTTGCCAGTAAGCCCGGCGCTGCGCAATTGCGAGGTGAGTTGGTCACGCTGCTGGGAAAAGAGCGAGGTGTGGCGGTAGTGGATGACGCTCAATCGGCGGATTTCGTTCTCTCCGGGGCAGGGGAGACCTACATTCGGGGCTACCTGGGAACCAACCCGCGCGTGCACTATCTCAATAGTGACGCCAAGCCGGTTTACGGCGGATTTCTTTCCGTGGAACTGAAGAACCGCCAGCACGACCCTGTCTGGTCGTATCTGGCGACGCCGCGACGATTCGGTTCCGACGATATCAACCGCAACCTGGCGGGGCAGATTGCGCACAGGCTGGCAGTAGCGGTAGAGCAGCAGCGCAACGCGGCCAAGCCATGAGTTGGCAATCTGCACTTGCGCTGCTTCTCGCGGGTTTGTGCTTGCGGGCGCAAGATTCGCTCACCGGCGGGGGCGCCACGTTTCCGGCTCCGCTTTATCAGAAATGGATCAGCACGTTCGGCGAGAAATTTCCGGCTGCGAAGATCACGTATCGGGCGATCGGTTCCGGGGCGGGAATCGAAGCTCTTCGCAAGGGAGAAATCGATTTTGCGGCTTCGGACGCGCCGGTTTCCGACGAGGACCTCGCGCAGTTTCCACAGGGAATCCGGCACGTTCCAACGGTCGTGGGCGGAGTGGTGCCGATCTATCATCTGGAGGGCCCGGTGCGCGACCTGCGCTTCACGCCGGAGATTCTGGCCGGCATTTACCTGGGAAAAATCAAGCGCTGGGATGATGCTCTGCTGAAGGCGGCCAACCGGGGCGCGGCCCTTCCGGCGCACGAGATCCACGTGGTCCATCGCGCGGATGGCAGCGGGACAACGTACATCTGGACGGATTACCTTTCGAAGGTCAGCGCGGAGTGGCGGTCCTCGATTCATGCAGCCAAGGAAGTTCGCTGGCCGGTGGGCGCCGGGGCGAACGGCAATGAAGGCGTGGCGGAGCTGGTAGCGAAGACGCCCGACGCGATTGGCTACGTGGAGTTTATTTACGCCGTGGAATCGCACCTGAGTTACGGCGCGGTGCGCAACGCTGCGGGGCGGTTTGTGCAGGCGGATCTGAGTTCGCTGACGGCCGCCGCGGCGGCGTTCCAGCCTGCGCAGCCCGGGGATCTCCGCGGTTCGATTACAAATGCTGCCGGGGCGCGCGCATATCCGATCGCTTCCTTCACGTATTTCCTGATACCTGAGAAATTCAACGATCCGGCGAAGGCCGAAGGCATGAGGGACTTCCTTCGCTGGACGCTGACATTTGGCCAGAAGGAGAGCGCGAGTCTCGGCTATGCGGCGCTTCCCGATACGGTGGCGAAGCAGGCGCTGGCTAGCGTCGGGGGGCGCTAGCATGAGGCGGCTTGCGGTTGTCTTTCTGCTTACGGTCGCTGTGCTGTGTGGCCAGGACTCCTCGCCGGGCAGTTGGACGGACCGTTTGTGGATCTCGGGCCAGGCGAACTTCATCAGCCAGGGGCACCCCACGTTCTACGCGCCCTACAGCGGCCCGAACAGCCTTTCGCCGGACGCGCAGTATGTGACTTCGCGCGTGCTCACTCTCTACACGGGAATCCGGTTAACGGACACGACGGACTTCTTCTTCGATGTGGAGGAGGCAGGCGGCAACGGCATCGGCCTGGCGCTGGGCGTGGCGGGGTTTCCGAATCTGGACGTGGTGCGCAATCCGACGCTTTCGCGCGCGCCGTACTTCGCCCGGATCATGTTTCACCAGATGATCCCGTTGTCGAGCGAGATGGTGGAAACCGAGCGCGGTCCGCTGCAACTGGCCAGTTCGGTTCCGGTGCGGCGGCTGGATATCCGGTTCGGGAAGATGAGCACGGTCGATTGGTTCGACGTGAACTCGATCGGCAGCGACAGTCACATGCAGTTCATGAACTGGGCGGTGGTGAACAACGCGGCGTACGATTACGCGGCCGACACTCGCGGGTACGACTACGGTCTGGTGCTCGAATATAACGACCGCAACTGGGCGTTCCGTTTCGGCGAAATGCTCATGCCGAAAATCGCCAACGGGATTCATCTCGACGCCGATATCTTCCGCGCGCGGGCCGAGAACTATGAATTCGAATTTCGCCGGCAGTTCTTGCCGAAACGGCTGACGGTGATACGCCCACTGGCGTTCGTGAACCACGCCGATATGGGCAGCTACCGGGAAGCGATTGACGATTACCTGGAAAGCAAGACGCCGGTTCCCGATATAGTGGCCACGCGCGAGCAGGGGCGTGTAAAGTACGGGTTCGGCTTGAACGTCGAGCAGGAATTGACGTCGCTTTTGCGCGCCTACGGGCGGTTCGGCTGGAATAACGGCCGCACGGAATCGTTTGCCTACACGGAAGTGGACCAGACGGTGACGGGAGGAATGGACCTGCGCGGCAGCCTGTGGCATCGCAAAGACGACAAGATCGGTGTGGCCGTGGTTTCGGACGGTATTTCCGGCGATCACCGGGAATATTTGAAGCTGGGTGGTCTGGGCTTTCTGCTGGGCGATGGCAACCTCAACTACGGGCGCGAGAACATCATCGAGAGCTACTACAACGTCAAGCTCTGGCACGGCATTTACGCGGCGTTCGATTTGCAGCGCATCTGGAACCCCGGTTACAACCGCGATCGCGGGCCGGTGCTGGTGGGCGCGATCCGGTTGCATCTGGAGGGTGCGCTGTTCCAACAAGGGCAGTGAAGCTTGCGCTGCGACAATCGCAGTATGATGGTCGCGAGGGAAATTATGGAAACGAGCAGGCGTCATTTTCTGCAATCAGCCGCTGCCGCGGGCCTGTTGGCCGC
>JASHOO010000692.1 GCA_030041035.1 Bryobacteraceae bacterium
AAAAGACCGGTTGCGGCCAGTTTTGGCGGACCAGTTCGACATCAAACGGCATGGTCAAGCTCCAGGCGAAAGCTGATGTCCACCGCCCGCGCGGAATGCGTGATCGCGCCCGACGAAACATAGTCTGCGCCCGTCTCAGCGTAAGCACGCACGTTTTCGAGCGTGATGCCGCCGGACAGCTCGACTTTGGCGCGGCCTGCAATCCAGCGGATCTGCCGGGCCGCTTCCTCGGGCGTTAAATTATCGAGCAACAGGTGCGTCGCGCCGGCCGCGATCGCTTCTTCCAGTTCGGCGCGCGTGCGCACTTCGATCTCGATCGGCAATCCGGCGGCCCGCGCATTTTCCAGCGCCTGGCGCACACCGCCCGCGGCCGAAATGTGATTGTTCTTGATCAGAATGGCGTCGTACAGACCCATACGGTGATTCATCACGCCACCTGCCGCGGCTGCCATCTTCTCCAAGCGGCGCAAACCGGGCGTGGTTTTGCGGGTATCGAGCACGCGACAAGCGGTGCCAGCCACAGCATCAGCGTAGCGGCGCGCGAGTGTCGCGATACCGCCCAGATGCTGCAAGAAATTCAGCGCGACACGTTCACATCCGAGCAGCGTGCGCGCGCGCCCGCGGACCATTGCCAGAACCTGCCCCTCGGCGACGCATGCGCCACTCGACTTTTCAATCTGGAGCGCTTCCACGCCGCCGCGCGCATTATAGATGACCGGCAACAACTCCGTTCCCGCCACGATCTGCTGCTCGCGCGCCACAAACTGTCCGCGCGCCATGCGCTCTTCGGGCACGCAGGCATGCGAAGTCACATCGCCGGGACCGATGTCTTCTTCGAGCGCGCGTTCCACGCAGTCGACGATATCGGGATGTGAAAAATCGATCATGACGAGAATCCGTTGAGGGCCTTGCGGACTTTCGCGAGCTGGGTCTCGTAATCCACCAGCTTGGTCTTGATGGATTCCACCACATGCGCCGGCGCGCGGCTGAGAAAAGTCTCGTCACCCAACTGGCGAGCGGAGTTGGCGATGTTTTTCTCGAGCTGCTCGCGTTCCTTTTCGAGGCGCCTGCGCTGTTCGGCTAGATTGGCGGGCGGGACGTTGAGAACGAGATCAAACTTAGCCGTGGAACGGACCACGCTGGATTCGGGCGCCGCACCATTCCGGGCGTGAAGCCTCACTCCCGTCAGCTTTTCGATGGTGTCGGAGTAGGCGGTCACAACGTGAGTGGCATAGCCATGCGAATACAGCGCCCCCTCCAGCTTGAGCTTCGGGTCCAATTTCATCTCCGCCCGGAATGTCCGCGCCTCCGTAACTACCGATTGCAAAATCTCCATTTCCGTCTCGGCAGGCAAATCGGCAAACATATCGCCGGCCGGGTAGCGCTCAACAGCCAGCGATGCCTTACGCACCGCACCTCCCTTCATCCGCTGCCAAAGCTCCTCCGTGATGAACGGCATGACCGGATGCAACAATCGTAATGCTGCTTCGAACGCAGCGAGTGCGTTTTTCCAGTCTGCGGTTAAACCTGAGCCTTCCTTAAATCGTAGTTTCTTCAACTCCACATACCAGTCGCACAGATCGTGCCAGAAGAACTGCCACAGGATCTGAGCGGCCTCGTGATACCGGAAGTTCTTGATCGCGTCGTTTACACGCTCCGCGCTGTCGTTCAAGCGCGCGAATACCCATCTGTCTTCCAGGGAGACCGTTAACTCTCCCTCAGGCGACTCCGGCCGATATGTCGCGAGGTCTTCCGGCAGCCATGGCTCCACTCCCGAGCGTTCCATATTCATGAACAGCCAGCGTGCCGCGTTCCAGATCTTGTTGGCGAACGCCCGCGTCGATTCCATGCGGTCTTCGGAGAGCACAATGTCGGTACCCGGGGCGGCGCCCATCAGCAGTGCCAGGCGCACCGCGTCTGTTCCGTATTTCTCCGTCACTACCAGCGGGTCGATGGTGTTTCCCTTGGTCTTCGACATCTTCTGGCGCTCGGCGTCGCGCACCAGTCCGTGAATATAGACCTGGCGGAACGGCACGTCACCCGTGAATTCCATACCCGCCATGATCATGCGCGCCACCCAGAAGAACAGAATGTCGAAGCCGGTGATCAACAGCGAGGTCGGATAAAACTTGCGCAGATCTTCCGTGTCGTCCGGCCAGCCCATGGTCGAAAACGGCCACAACTGCGAGCTGAACCACGTATCGAGGACATCCGATTCCTGCACCAGCCGCGAACTCCCGCACTGGCAGCAGTTTTTCGGCTCCTCACGGGCCACATTGATTTTGCTGCAATCCTGGCAGTGCCACGCCGGAATGCGATGGCCCCACCACAACTGCCGCGAGATGCACCAGTCGCGGATGTTGTACATCCACTCGTAGTAGACCTTGGTCCAGTTTTCCGGGATGAAAACGACCCTGCCGGATTCCACCACCTCGATGGCCTTCTGGGCCAGCGGTTTGGTCTTCACGAACCATTGCGTGGAAATGAGGGGCTCGACGATATCCTTGGTGCGCTCGCAGCGTCCCACGCTGAGCGTGTAATTCTCGATCTTCTCGATCAGGCCAAGCAGTTCGAGATCCGCCAACACCTGTTTGCGCGCCTCGAAGCGATCCAGTCCGGCATAGCGCCCGGCCTCCGCGGTCATGCGCACATTCTCGTCGATTACCTTGATCTTCGGCAGGTCGTGCCGTTTGCCGGCTTCGAAGTCGTTGGGATCGTGCGCCGGCGTCACCTTCACCACGCCGGTTCCGAATTTAGGATCGGCCAGGTCGTCGAGAATGATCGGGATCTCGCGGTTCATCAGTGGCAACATCACGGTTTTGCCGTGCAGCTCAAAGTAGCGCTGGTCGAGGGGATTGACCGCCACCGCGGTGTCGCCGAGCATGGTTTCGGGCCGTGTCGTCGCCACCACCAGGTAGCGATCCATGCCGACAACCGGATACCGGATATGCCACAGATGGCCCTGCGTCTCCTCGTGCTTCACTTCGAGATCCGACAGAACGGTCTGACACGTCGGGCACCAGTTGACCATGTATTCGCCGCGGTAAATCAGACCTTTTTCCCACAGCCGGACGAACACTTCGCGCACCGCGCGCGAAAGCCCCAGATCCATGGTGAAGCGCTCGCGGCTCCAGTCACAGCTCACACCCATGCGAATCATCTGCCGGATGATCGTGCCGCCGTACTGCTCTTTCCACTTCCAGACCCGCTCGATGAACTTTTCCCGCCCGATCGCGTTGCGGCTCGTCCCTTCTTTTGCCAGCTGCCGCACCACCATCATTTCGGTCGAGATGCCCGCGTGATCCGTTCCCGGCAGCCACAGAGTATTGTCGCCGCGCATGCGGTGCCAGCGGACCGTGCAATCGATCAGGCTATGCTCCTGCATGTGGCCGATGTGCAGTGAGCCGGTCACGTTGGGCGGCGGAATAACCAGCGAAAACACCGGCGCGGCGCTTTTCACATCGGCGTGAAAGATGCCGGCGTCGATCCACCACTGCGCCCAGTGCGGCTCAAACCGCTGCGGCTCATAGACCTTCTCGAGTTGCATGGGGAATTTTCAATATAACAGAGGAGTCTTACCGGCCTGAAAGCGCGCGATCGACCCAGCGCGACAAGGAACGTTGGCCGTTGCCTGCCAAGCCTGTCGCCTACTCAGAACGTAGCGTTACCGCCGGGTTCGTTTGGGCGGCCCGCCGCGCTGGAATGTAGGTGGCGATGAGCGCAGCCGCCGCCAATACGCCGCCTGCCGTAGCCAGCGTGATAGCATCGTTCGGCTTCACGCCAAACAGCAACGACTCCAGGTAACGGGCCATCGCCAAAGCGCCGGCCGTTCCCGCAGCGACACCCACGCACAGCGGCCCCACAGCTCCGCGCAACACCAGCCGCAAAATATCTCGCGGCGTCGCTCCGAGCGCCATGCGTACGCCAATCTC
>JASHOO010000693.1 GCA_030041035.1 Bryobacteraceae bacterium
GCTGACGCCGGGCGAGCGCGAACTGATCGCGACGTACGTTTCGTCCCAAAACGATTGTCATTACTGCCAGACGACGCACGGGGCGATTGCGGCTCATCATCTGGGCGGGAATGACGCGCTGGTGCGGGACGTCAAGCGGGATTTCGAACAGGCAGCGATCTCGGCGAAGCTGAAAGCCCTGCTGAATATTGCGGGTAAGGTGCAACGCGGTGGAAAGTTCGTGCGGCCGCAGGACATCGAGCGGGCGCGTGGGGAGGGCGCGACGGACGTCGAGATTCACGATACCGTACTGATTGCCGCGGCTTTCTGCATGTACAACCGCTATGTAGACGGCTTGGCCACCTGGGCGCCGCCGGAGATTCCTGGTTATCGCGAGCGGGCCGCGCACGTGGCCGAGCACGGGTACCTGGGCATTCCGCGGGCGGCCGCGACCCAAGCGGCTGACGTGAAATGAAGCCGATGTTTCTACCGGAGGTGGAGGCGAATCCGCAGCCATCGCCGGTGACCGACCTGATCCGCATCGCGCAGGCGAACGGGACGGAATATCCAAAGATCTGGCACCTGTTCGGTTTCCGTCCGGAAGCTACGGCACATTTGGGCGAGTTCACGCACGCCATCATGCGCGGCGAAGGCCCGCTGAGCTCCGGGATTCGAGAGCTGATTGCGGCGTTCACTTCCTATCACAACGATTGCCCGTTTTGAACCAAGTACCACGCCGCAGTTGCGGCGCACCTGCTGGGCAGCGAGGAACTGGTGTGGGGAGTGCTGCGGGACTTGGAGAGTTCGGGCCTGGCGGACAAAGAGAAGGCGCTGTTCCGTTTTGTGGCGAAGGTGAACCACGAGTCACCGGGGATTTCACCGGACGATATCGCGGTGCTGCATGCTGCCGGATGGACGGACGAAGCGATCTACTATGCCATCACCGTTTGCGCACTGTTTAATTTCTACAACCGCTGGATTGATGCCGCGGGCGTGCACGCGATGTCGGAAGAAGCGCACAGGCTCTATGGAGCGCGCACGGCGCAGCACGGGTATAGCCGCAAGTGACGCCTACATCTTTTGCAGCAGCAGGGCCCAGTCATCGCGGTCGGGAGCTTCGGGTGAAGTCCAGGAAGGACCGTCGGCGGCGGGCAGGGGAATCTTCTCACCGGAGACGGCACTGAACCAATAAACCTGATAGCGGCCGGGTTCGAGACGAACGGTCACCTTTCCGGCGCGCGGCAGGTAGACGGCATAGATCTCGCCGGGCTTGGCGAGGCAGTAATTGCCTTTGTCCACCAGCTCATCGTGCGGCTCAGTCTTCCACCATTCGAAGCCGGTGAAGAAATCGACCATGTGGCCGTAGCCGACGAACATGGTTTGGGTGTGATCACCGCGGCCGTTGATCCAACCGCCGCCGGTGTCAGGCCAGACGTTGGTGCCGCGGCGGCAGCTTTCGCCGGCGGTCTGATAGGCGCCCGCCATCACGATGTCCCACGCGGTGCGGCGCAGGGTGTCGGCCGATTCCGAGCCGGGAAGCGACCACATCGGATAGTGATCCTCGTAGCCATACTCTTCGTTGGTCTGCGGAATAATGCGGCCGGTGGCGATCTGCTGCTTACGCTGGTTGAGCATGTAATTGTGCTGATCGCGCGACCATTCCTGGAACGACGTGAAGTCAAACCACGGCGAAGTGCGGTCCTGGTGGGCGTTGTCGGTCGGGTGGCTGGTTTCGAGATGGCGATAGGGGTCCCACTGGCTGATGAGCGTGCCGGTTTCATGAGTCCATTTGTCGTCGCGGAAGAGGTTGAGGTCGTCGCCCATGTCCCAGGTGATGTTGGAGAACGCGCCGAAGCGGTTCACGGCGTAGCGAATGTAGCGATGCTCGTCCTCGCCTCCGGCTTCGGGGTGGACGCGGCCATCGTTCATGTCGAGAACGAGTGAAAAGATCATATCGCGATCGCGGGCGAAGCGCAGAGCGCGCTCGAACTTCTGCCAATACGGGAGGCGGAAGCGAGTGTAATCGAAGCCGGGATTGTAAATGTCGTCGGCTTTGCGTGCGGGCCACGGCGCTATGTAAAACGTGAACTTATCGTTGACCATGACGGGCTCGCCGTAATAGACATTGGTCCGGCCCACGATGGTGACGCGCATGCGGTTGATCTTGAGCTTATGCAAACGGTCGATGCTGTAATTGATGATGCGATCGTCTTTCCATCCGATCAGCCAGTAAGCAGTGGTGCCGTTGAAGAAATAATGCTCGCCGGTTCCTTCCCAAATGAAGTGCCAGGGATATTGGGGGTCGTGGCGGATGGGACCTCGGCGATGGCCGTTGGTGGCATGGAGCGAGCCGGTGAATGTCTTCTCGAAATTGTCCTGACGATAGGTCACGGAATAGCGATAGTCGCCTTGTGCAGAAGGCATGAAGCGGATGCGGTAAAGGCTGCCGTCCTCGGAATCGGCGAAGCCTTCGACCTGCCAGCGCTTGCCGCCATCGGCGGTTTCGAAGGATCCGGTAAGTGTGACACCGGTGAACGGGTTGCGGACATCGGGCGCGGTGACCGTAGCGGTGATCTCGAGGAAATCATAGGCTTCAACAGTGGCGGCCGACGGCGTGAACGAGACATCACTGGGCGCGGCAAACAGAGAAAGGGTTACCAGCAAGAGGCTGGGGACGGCGAACGAGTGTGACATGGATTTCGCTTGCTATTCTACATCGCGTGGATGGCCAAGTGAGGGCAGGGGACTGGGGAAGGGAGAGTTATTCGCCTTCGGAGTGCTTACTACAGAGCTTACGCCACTCGGGAAGGCGCGCGGTCAAACGGAGGGTGGCGAGGTAGTTCATGTCGATGTCAGCACGAAACACGGAATCCGGCTGGCCATCCATCTCGTGCTGCAAGGCGTCGGCCACATGAACGGCGCCCGAGGCGGTAAAGACGGCTGACGAGCAATCCCCGGGCCTGTGGTGAAAGGCAACGGCATTGCATACGGAGTCGGGCAGACCCCAAAGCCAGAGCAGGTAAGCGCCAATCTCCGCGTGATTGGCGGCAAACACGCGGGACTCTGCTTCATGGCATGGAACCTTTTCTCTTCGGGCGGTGGCGAGGACGCCGTAGTACTCATTCGCATAGTTAGCGACTAAGACGAGCTTACCGACGTCATGCAAAAAACCACCGACCAAACTACTGTCACAGGCTTTTTTCGGAAGATTCTCAGCACGTGCGATCGCATGGGCCAGCATGCCAGTAATCATGCTGTGACGCTGTAACTGGGCGATGAACAGCTCAGGTACCCCTTTATCCTGAAACGCGGAGAACACCGAGGTAGAAAGTGCCAATGAGCGAATGGTGTCGACACCAAGATAGACAGCCGCCTCACATGGATTGGCAATATAACGGTACAAGCCGAAAAATGCGGAGTTTGCTAATTGCAGGATCTTAGCTGTCATACCCACGTCCTGCGCGATGATTTCTCCGAGTTCGCGGCTTGAAGTTTCTGCGTTTTCGAGGGACTCGACCAGCCTGGCGTAAACCGAGGGCAAACTCGGCAATGAGGTCATGCGCGACACTAATCTTCGCAATTTCGGAGAAACGAGCAGAGTGCGAATGCGGAGCGCGGCGTCCAAAGTGGCGCGCAGAGTTGCCGCATCGCACGGCTTCACCAGGTATTGGTGGGCAGCGGTTGCCGAGCGCAGCGCAAGATCCTGTTCCAGGTTGCCGGAGAGCACGATTCTGACGATGCCGGGATGGCGTTCGAGAATTTCCGCCAGGAGTTCGGAGCCGCTCATACCCGGCATCCGCATATCGGTAACAACCACGTCAAACTCCCCGGAGGCCAGCTCTTTGAGGGCATCCCGGCCGCTGGTGCAGAATGTCATTTGCCATTCCGGGGGCATGCTGGCGAGCGAGCGCTTCAGGTCATCGAGGACGCTCTGGTCATCATCAACAAACATCACGCGCTTAACGGCAGTGTCGGGCGCGCCGTGAATCTGTTGCTCGTCTTCCACCAAAAACTGTTGTTCCATGATGCGCTGCTATCGCGTCTCGAACGCGCTGGTTCCCTTATGTGAGTTATCCGAAGTAACTTTGATGTTGTGACTTCGCTAAGTCAAATAATACTCTAACATAAGGGCACAGAGGATAAAGATTCACTGAAGGTATATCTTCTAAGTTATGAAGCTCGAGTTAACGGAGGTTATCAAACGGTGAGGGTCTAGATCATCTTGACACAGGCAAACCCAGTAGATGCACCACTTGAATAAGAAGGTGGCTTCACCAAACAAAGGCCTATACTATCGTGTATCGGACCGAGACAGGTAGATTCCAGGCTTGCATGACAAGATTCGTTGGCCTTTCATGAATCTCCGCTTGAACGTAGTGTTCGACGCTTGATCTGAGCAGAATGCAGGGTTAGCTCCCCGCGGACATCGCGAGGTCCGCTCCGTGGCTCCCCGCCAGCTCCATCAATTGGCTCCTCAGCGGATCTTCCAGGTTCCGCAAATCCTCAAGATTAATAATCTCCTCGAAGGCGTTCTGGCCAGAGATTTCGGTGTTTTCGATGATCACAGTGTCGGGCGGGCGGATAGTCGAAACACACGCGGAGATGTTCGTCAGCGGCAGGTCCCCGAATTCTGCCAAGCGTCCGGAGCTGATCGGGAACCGGAGCGCCTCGAAGAGTTTGGAAATACCTGGATGACCAACCGTCATGACATGCAGCACCAGGTAATGCAGGATAAAGCGATGCATCTCTTCGTTATTTGGATTCTGGTTCGCCAGCAGCTCTTTTAGTTTCTTAGGTGAATACTCCGCGTAGATCAGAGTCCACTTCAAAGGTGACGTAACGAGAACCGTCTTGTTGCCCGCGTCACTCTTTGCCAAGTGGTGGTATTCCACCTGGCTCATCTCAGGCATGGCATTGATGATTTCGAATGGCGGTTTCAGCTCGTTCGCGAGATGGTAGGGCTTCGAGCCGGCAACCGCCGCATAGAGCCTTTGCAACTCCTGGAGCGCCCTCTCCGACCCCCTGGTCCCCTCCTTAGACGCTCCCTGAACGTAGTCGCCCAGCACGTTCCTCGGACGGAACAGGGGAGCCATGGCCGACAGATGGTCCTTCAACTGACCGCGCAGAAGATCGGCGATAGCCCGCGTGAGCTTCCTCAGTGACAGCAGCCTCTGAATGCTATAAGGTTCATCGCCCATTGAAACTCCTAAGGCTTCTAATCGGTCCCTGGAAAGGGAATCGCTATTGTAACAGGGATGGGCATCCGGAATGCATGCCCAGCTACAGCCCTAGCTCGCCCGCACTATTCTCGCAGAACAAACTCCCATCCCGAATGTATCGCCTCACCATCTGCACGCTCCGCTGCGGGGTCTGGTTCATGATCGACCGTTCCGACGCACCAGCGATGGCCGCGCTGGTGGCATGGCCGGCCCGGAGTGAGTGCCCGGCATACTTGGCAGCATCCAAGCCTGTGCGATCGGCCAGTTTCTTCACCACGCGTGCCACGTCGATGCCGGCCAGACGGCCGTGCTGCACCTGCCCATGCCGATTGATCGAGCGGAACAGCGGGCCTGTGGTGATATTCATGGCGTGTCGCGTCAAAAAAGGCCTAAGCCACGCCTTAACAGGGGTCCCGATTCGCCCACCCCCGTAACTAAGATACGAGGGTTCTGCGGGGTCGTGCTCGGCGTGCAATTGACTATAATCGAGAGGATTAGGAGTTCTAAAGGGAGATATCGATGCCACGCAGCAGGTTCTTGTCCTCGTCATCCTGCGCATGATTCTATCGATCATCATTCCAGCCCACAACGAGGGGCTAAATCTGGCCTCTCTGCTTCCGAACCTCAAGGCAATCCTGGACGAACTTCAGATCACACATGAAATCATCGTGATTTGCCGGGAATTGGACCCAGCTACAGAGCAAGCGGTAAGAAGAGCCGCCGGGCGCGTCATAGAACAGACCGAGCGTGGTTATGGCGGCGCGCTGATGATGGGCTTTCAAATGGCGCACGGACAGTATTTCCTGACCATGGATGCAGACCTGTCGCACAGCCCGGAATTCGTTCGGGACCTGTGGGCTCAGCGCGAAAACGCCGACGTTGTGATCGCCTCACGTTATGTGGAGGGGGGCAGGGCCATCATGCCGTGGGGCCGTTACCTTTTGAGCCGTACTCTGAACGTCTTCTTGAGCCGCGGCCTGAGCCTGGGGATTCGGGACATGTCGAGCGGCTTCCGGCTGTACAGGGCGTCCGTGATTCAGAACATGCGGCTGGAAGCGCGGGATTTCGACGTGTTGCAGGAAATCCTGGTTCGCGCCTATGCCGAAGGGCGCCGGGTGAAGGAGGTCGCCTTTACCTATACCCCGCGCCGGCACGGCAGTTCGAATGCCCGCGTCTTTCGTTTC
>JASHOO010000694.1 GCA_030041035.1 Bryobacteraceae bacterium
CTGGCGAGGTTCCTGGCTACCAGGCTTGCGCGGTGGGTGGAAGCGGCTCGGGAGTTTCTCCTTCGCCTGGAAGCTGACCAGGCGGAACTGGAAACTCGCTTCCACCAAGGCCAGTTGCTGGGCCCCGTCATCAGGCTGGACCCTGCCTTGTCGGACCGGCACCAGGCAGGGCGCACGGCGTTGCGGGTGCACTTCGCCGCTGGCGTCAGGCTGATCTACAAACCCAAGAACATCATGGCCGAGGCCGCCTATTGGGATTTGCTCGGTTGGATCAACCAAAATGCCGGACTGCCGCCGCTTCGGACGCTCAAAGTGCTGGGTCGCCGCGCTTACGGTTGGGTGGAGGAAATCGAGCCTCGCCCCTGCCAACATCCGCGGGACGTCGAGGCTTTCTATTACCGCGCCGGGATGCTCTTGTGCCTGATTTACGCGTTGGAAGGAACCGACTGTCATTGCGAGAACCTGATTGCCGCTGGCGAACACCCTGTGCTCATTGACCACGAAACCCTGCTCCAGCCGCGCAGCCGCTACTTCGGACCGCCGGGAGAAGAAGGGCCGCTCTCGCTTGCCAACCAGTCTTTCTATCAGGACTCGGTGTTCCGTACAGGCTTGCTCCCGCGCTGGGAGATCCGGCCTTCGGGTGAGAGCTACGACGGGAGCGGGCTGGGCGGAAGCGAGGTTCAACTGACCCACCGGCGGAGAAAGACCTGGGAGAACATTAACACCGATGCCATGCGGCTTCAAAGTGAACCGATTTCCACCCGGCCGGGCGACAATGTCGTGATCTTGGAAGGCGAAAAGGTGCAGGCCGCCCGCTACGTGGACCAGATGGCCGCCGGGTTCGAGCGGATGTATCGTTTTCTCCAGGCGCACGACGGCGAATTGTCGGGCCCCCAGGGTCGTCTCCGCAACTGGTCGGGCCTGCGTCACGTTTTCCGGGACACGGCAATCTACGGATCGATGCTGAAGCGGCTGTTTTCTCCTCGCTGCCTCCGCCATGGCATGGATGCCAGCATCGAACTGGAGCTGTTGAGCCGCCCCTTGCTCTATGCTGAGGACCGGCCCGCCAGTTGGCCGATTTTGGCCGACGAGCGACGGAGCCTCCTGCAAGGAGATATCCCTTTGTTTCATTACGCAGCGGAAGGCGACGGTCTGTTATTCGAAGGTGGTGGTCTGATCCCGCAATTCTTTCGGGAAACTGGATTTTCTCAGGTCCAAAGGCGTTTTGGAGCCTTGAGCGAGGAAGATTTGGAGCGTCAATTGGGTTTCCTGCGCGCTTCGTTCGAGCTGCAACAAGTCGAGCCGCGGAGGGTGGGCAATAGCGCCCCCAAGGCTTCCGAGGTTTCGGGGGAAGACGAGGCGGGCCCGGACGATTTCCTTGCCGAGGCAGTCCGCATTGCTCAGCAGATGCGCCGGGCCGCGATCTCATTCCCAGAGGGCGTTAGTTGGAACACTCTCGCCTATTACGATGCGGCCCAGCGCTGGCAGTTGGAGCCGATGGCCCCACGTTTCTATGACGGCCTTTGCGGCGTGGCGTTGTTTCTGGCGACCGTGCAAAAGCTAGTGGGGGATGCGGACTTGACCGCCTTGGCTCGCTCCGCTCTGACCACGGTGGTACGCGAGGCGCTGCGGCCTGAGTATAAACCCATGCTGTTCGAGCCGGGCATCGGTGCCGGGGTGGGCCAATCCTCCGTCATCTATGCGCTGGTCCGCGCCAGTGAGTTCCTGGGAGAAGAGGAATGGCTCCACCATGCCCGGCGATTTGCCCAAATGCTTGATTCCGAGCGCATTGCCTCGGACCGCAAATTCGATCTCCTGGCGGGAGCGGCGGGAGCGGGGCTGGCTCTTTTGGCACTCTATCGGGCGACACGCCTCCCGGAGGCTCTCGATAAAGCGGTCCTGTGCGGGGAACATCTCTTGCAGCATCGTTCGGAAAGCCGCCAGGGGCCGAGGGCATGGAAAACGATCAAGAAGGAAGCGCTGTTAACCGGGTTTTCGCACGGCGCCGCTGGCATCGCCTATGCGTTGCTGAAGCTCTATGAAGCCACTGGTGAGAGTTCTTTCCGGGAAGCGGCGCTGGAGGCTGAGGCTTATGAAACCAGCGTCTTTTTGCCCGAGGTTTCCAACTGGCCCGACTTCCGCAGTCAGCCGACCGAGACCGGTTATGCCCATATGACAAGCTGGTGCCACGGCGCACCAGGGATCGCCTTGAGCCGCTTGGCCGCGCTTCCGATTCTCGATACTCCCCAGGTCCGAGAGGATATTTCTCACGGCTTGCAAACCACCCGGCTGGCTGGAATTCAGGACTTGGACACATTATGCTGCGGCGCGATGGGGCGCGTCGAGGTGTTCGTGGTGGCAGCCAAGATGCTCGGGGATCCGGCTCACTTTCTGGCGGCCCAAAAAATGGCATCCGCCCTCCTTCGCCGCTCGCGGCAAGAGGGAAAATACATGTTAGGCTGGAAAAAAGCTCCCTACCTCGCTTCCTTTCATCAGGGCATGGCCGGCATCGGGTACGAGTTCTTGCGCCTGGCGGCTCCGGGTTCATTGCCATCGCTCTTGATTTGGGAATGAGTGATCAAACCTTTGCTCTGTCCCATGCTCCCATGCGAGAGGCATTCATGAGGCCAGGCCTCGCCGTAACAATTGTACGATTTCGCGACGATTCTTCCCGCAAGTGGACACTGCCCACTTCCGAAAACCCGCTAAATACAAGTAGAACAGCGAGTTCAGAGTGAGGAATCTCGGTGAAGCG
>JASHOO010000695.1 GCA_030041035.1 Bryobacteraceae bacterium
ATAGGTCGAATTCAGCGCCGCCTCGCCCTGCTGCCGCGTCTGACCCGGCTTCAGCCGGCCCACCAAATAGATCCAGTAGTCCTCGGCTTTGTCTGTCCCATCCCAGTTCGGCGTCAACCGCGGCTTGAAGGACATCGGCACGTAGACGTCCGGGTCCTGCCCTAGCGTGGTGCCATCGAAACCGCGCGGCGCGATCCACGCCTAAGGGTTTTTGTTTATTGCTTGCATACATCAAAACCGTAGATCAATATGTAGCCGAACAACTCTGGCAGCCGCGGCAGACCTCGATCTTGCTTGTTATCTTCGGTGCCATCGCTGTGGTACTTGCTTTGACCGGCGTCTACGGAATCATGGCCTATGCGGTACAACAGCACTGCGGCGTTTGCGCCAACGGCCTCGCCTCATTGCTGCCTTCTGGAAGCAGGCTTCTTTGTTCGATTAAATGCTCTATATTATGCGAGAGTCAGTAGGCGCCGGAGCTTTGCGCCGATACGGCTGGCTATATTGGTCGCTGAGGGCAGCTGTAATCACAATGTCCGTGTGCGCGGCAGCCAAAGGAATAGAGTCACTTAAACATTCCGCCGCCGTCTTGTCCTTGCTTGTCGCTATCGGTACAGGAATCGATACCTGGGTCAAGCCGGCCGACAGATGGAAAACTCATTACTCGTACAACGACCATTACATCGCGCGTGAGACTGAACTCGCTGGAATCCGCCCTACAGATTTGGCCGCCCTTGCCGATTTCCGTCAAAGGCTCGATGCGCTTGACTCCGACTGTCGCAAGGCTGCTTTGGAATAGACCAGCGTTGCCGGGTTGGCAGAGGATTAGTCCGAGTCGGCCAGCATCCGCGAGAAATTTCCGGCTACTATTGAAAGGCGATGCACACGTTCGGCTGGGTAGCGCTACTGGGTTTTGCGCCTTCTCTCTGCGCCGGCGTGCCGCAACCGGCTGACTGGGTTCCAGCGTGCTGGTCTTGGTCCGACGCAAAGTCTCTCGAATTGCTGGCAGACAGCCCCGTCAACTGCCTGCTGCTGAAAAGCTATACGACTGATTTCGTAGCAGCTGCGCAGAAACGCGGATTGGTGACGCTTGCGGTCATCGCTCCCGGGGGAGATGCCGTCGCCGCGGCTCGCAATGCCTTGGCGGCTAAGGTCACGGGCATCCTTCTGGAAGGCAGTTTTCCGGAAGCCACAGCGGCCGCCGTCCAGCGGGCGGCTGGAAGCGCCCCGATCGTCCAAGTAACAGCGCGCAGTCTTCTGCCGTTGGGCTTGAACGCTCCGATCCTCGGGACGTACCAGGGCGTGTGGCCAGGAATTGCCATTGAGGAGAATGGGGCGACGAAGGGCGGTCCAACAGGTACCATTTGGATTGATACCAACACCGGGTTTATTCGTGCCGTTCGCGCATGGGGGAGTGCCACGGTGTGGATCGCCGTTGAACCGCCAGCTAAAACGATCATCACGGGCGAGCGGTATCTGCAAGTAATCGCCGACGCCGCGATTTCTGGCGCCCGCTGGGTATTGGCGCTCGATGACGATTTTGCTCAACGCCTGAACAACCGCCAAGCTGCGGGTATGCGCGACTGGCGTCGCATTAGCCTACTGCTCCGCTATTTTGAGCAGCATCCCGAGTGGCGGCGCATGACCGAATACGGAAAGCTGGCCGTGGTGCAGGACCCGGTGAGCGGCGGCTTGCTCACCGGTGGCGTACTCGACATGATGGCGGCCAAACACATGCCGGAGCGGCCGATCCCGCGCCGGTATCTCACACCCGATGCCATTCGTGACCTCAATGTGATTCTGGATCTGGATTCTGGCGCGCTTACGGCCCGGCAGGAACAAGCGCTGCGCGGGTTCACCAGCGCCGGCGGAACGCTTTTGACGGGCCCGCCCATCTGGAAAAATGCCGGCGCAACAGACGACCGGTTCATGCTCAACAAAGCCGAATTCGATGAGCTGGACGCCCTCTGGAAGGAGCTAAGTCCAAAAATGCCACGCCGCAACTTCGGCGTGCGCCTTTTCAACGTCAGCTCGATGCTCTCCAACGTGCTTGTCTCGGCCGACGGCAAAACGCTTGTCGTCCATCTTGTCAACTATTCGGATTACCCGGTGGAGAATATCTCCGTAATGTTTCCAGATGATTACAAGAAAGCGACACTCATCACCCCTGAACGGGCGGGCCAAAACCTGGAAATATCTCAAAGCAACGAGGGCTCAGGTGTGACTGTGGAAACTGTGTCCGTGTGCGCTGCGGTCAAACTTGAGCGATAGCTTTCTGCGCGAGTTGACCTTCAACCGTCCAGCCGGTCGACCAGCGGGATTGGTTTGAGTGAGCTGCTCGCTCCCGCCAGCCACTGACGCCATGCCTGCGGGTCTTTGCCGTTATTGCATCTGGTTAACTCCTCGAGCGACATATGCGCGAATTCGGCGAGGTTCGCCCGGTTGTCGTCCAGGTAGTCGATCAAGGTGTCGTAGCCCTCGGTGCTGCCCAGGCGGGCCAGCGTCCGGGCGAGAGTTACTTCGGTGAGAGCACGCTTTTCGAGGTCAAAGTCAATCTGGAATCCCTTTTTGGCCGACTGGTTTTTGAGCGTCGCATGGTTGTGAATCTTCTTCAGAATCGGGACTGCCGCCGGATCGCCAAGCAACTCGGCTCCATAGCAAATCGAGTCCACATAGTGGAAGGGCCACGGTAACTCGTCGGCGAAATCTTCGGGCTCGGGCGTAATCAGAGCACCGAGGTGATCCCACACGGAGAGGGCGCGCCTATCGCGAGTCATGCCGAGGGAGTAAACCAGATCGGCTGGCGGCTGGGGGATCCCTATTCCCATATGTTCTACGGCTCCTTCATCCTTCAGGCCTTGTTCTTTGATCCGCGGAGGTACCTTTCCGCTGGCGATGCTTTGTTCAATCGCAGCGATCAGCACCGGCGCTCCGGTCTTTGAGCCAAACATCGCCAGCGCCTGGGCCAGCCGAACCTTGCGATCACCCGTGGCCTCAGCTATTTCCCGTTCGAGGATCGGGACCGCCAACGCTGGATCGGCGCTGCAGATCTCGACAAACGGGATCTTCTCGCGATAGTGCGGGCTGCCTTCTCTCGCCATGGGAATGTCCTCCCAGGCAGAGAGGTGGCGCCCATCCACTTGTTTTACTAATGCTCTGATCGCAGCTTCATCGAGGGGACCGGCATCGACTTGGCGGGTGAGCATTTCGGGTAGTAGCGTGCCGACCTTAGTTAGCCTCTGCTGCACCTTGCGCACATCCACCTGGCGTGGGGTGACACTATCGCCTATGGCATAAGCTGCGGCTACGCCCATGGCACCCCCCAGGTTCTCCATTTCGGGTTGATTGCGCATGTTGTACAACACGTCGTGCGCGCCCGAAAAGGCCTTGCCTCCCACCATGATGTTATCGAGTCCCCGCGGCAGGACGGCGCGATACGGCATTTCCGTGGGAAGGATGGGCATGAGAAGCCCAATCCGGATCCAATTCGAGGCGACTCGCCTATGGCAGTCCATTTGACCGGCACCGAGGTTGATCACGTCGGGCCACTCACGATGCCGCAGAAGGTCGGTCAGGGTGACGACCACATCGCCCATAATGTGGCGGGATTCGCGGGTGGCGATGTAGTTCCCATGATCGTGAACCGTGGGGCCGCGCCGCCGGCCGATGAGGATCGCTCGCGTGTAATCGTCGATATTGCTGACGTCGACGGTGTGCCCGAAGTGCCAGCGGCTCTTGGTGGGCTGGATGTATTGGGCGAGGTTAAACCACATGGGGT
>JASHOO010000696.1 GCA_030041035.1 Bryobacteraceae bacterium
GCGCTTTCACGGGCGGTGGCTTCGCCATCAGAGGAGCCGCAAAGCGACCCGGGCGCACCGCCTCCGGGTTCGCGAACGGAGAAGAAGACAGCGGCGGTAGAGACCCGGTCGGTCAAAGTCGACACAGGCAAACTGGATTTCCTGGTGGATATGGTGGGCGAGATGGTCATCGCCGAATCCATGGTCCGGCACAACCCGGAGCTGGCGGGCTTGGCGAACTCGAAGCTGCTCCGCAGCCTGGCGCAACTCGGCCGCATCACCAACGAGGTGCAGAAGACCGCCATGTCCATGCGGATGGTTCCGGTCGGGCAGCTGTTTCAGAAGATGGCACGCCTGGTGCGGGATCTTTCGCGCAAGCACGGCAAGCAGGTGGAACTCGAAACCGTGGGGGAAGATACCGAGCTTGACCGCAACATCGTCGAGGAGCTGGGGGATCCGCTGATGCACATGGTGCGCAATGCCATCGACCACGGCATCGAGACCCCGGAGGGGAGGCGTGCCGCGGGCAAAGGCCCGGGGGCCAAACTGACTCTGCGGGCCTTTCATCAGGCAGGACACATCACCATTGAGGTTTCCGACGATGGGCGGGGCCTCGACCGCGACAAGATCGTGGCCAAGGCTCGCGAAAAGGGCCTCATTGAAAACGCGGATCACCTCTCGGAAAACGACATTTTCAACCTGATCTTCGAGCCGGGATTCTCCACGGCCGATAGAGTCACGGATATTTCGGGGCGCGGTGTCGGCATGGATGTCGTCCGCAAGAAGATCCAGCAGCTGCGGGGTCGCGTGGAGATTCAGTCGGTACGCGGCCAGGGGACCACATTTCTGATGAAGCTGCCCCTAACGCTGGCCATCATCGAAGGACTGGTGGTGGGAGTAGGTAAGGAGCGCTACATTGTGCCGGTCTTCGCCGTCAAAGAAATGCTCCGGCCCACCGCCGAGACCATGTTCACGGTGGAGAACCGCGAAGAGATGGCGCTGGTGCGGGGACGGCTGTTTCCGGTGGTGCGCCTGTACCGGCGTTTCCAGGTGAGACCGCGCTCCGAAGATTACGCCTCCAGTGTGCTCATCATCGCCGAGAGTGAGGGCAAGGACTTCTGCCTGATGGTGGACGATGTGCTAGGCAAGCAGGAGGTGGTCATCAAGAGCCTGGGCGAAAGCTTGCGCAACGTCAGCGGGGTGGCCATCCTGGGTGATGGCCGGGTCGGTCTGATCCTGGATATGGAGGGCATCTACGGGAGAACCGCCCATGCCTGAGGGGCCGTTGCTGGCCGAGCCGATTCGCCCCTTGACCGAGCGGGAGTTCTTGAATATCAGCCGGCTGGCGTACGAAAAGTTCGGGCTCCAGTTGAAGCCGGAAAAGTACGAACTGGTGACGGCGCGTCTGGGCAAGAAGGTGCGGGCGGCGGGCTGCCGTTCGTTTCAGGAGTACTATCAGCGGGTAGTCGACGACCGGACCGGCGAGGCCCTCATTGAGCTGATCGACGCGCTGGCCACCAACTTCACCAATTTTCTGCGCGAGCCGGCGCATTTCGAGTTTCTGCTCAAGGAGGTGCTGCCCGAGTGCGCGGCGCGCGACCGTCTGGCTATTTGGAGTACTGCCTGCTCGACGGGCGAGGAGCCCTACTCGATCGCGTTCTCGGTACTGGACGCGCTGGCGGGCGGTGCCCGGCCGCAGTTGCGTATTCTCGCCACCGACATTTCCTCCAAGGCGTTGGCGGAGGCCCGCCGCGGCGTGTACCCGGCGGCCAAGCTGGAAAGTTTGCCGCCGGGCTGGCGACGCGCGTTTTTCCTGCGCGGCGACGGCAAATGGAATGGATGGTACCGCGTCAAGCCGGAAATCGCACGGCAGATCGAGTTCCGCCGCATCAACCTCATCGAGCCGGGTTCGGATCTCGAGCTGTTTCGCGTCATCTTTTGCCGGAACGTTATGATCTACTTCGACAAACCTACCCAGCAGAAACTGGTGGGACGGCTGGCCGCGCACCTGGAGCCAGGCGGGTACCTGTTCATTGGCCATTCCGAGAGCCTCACGGGCATCGAGCACCCGCTCGCCTATGTCCGCCCCACGATCTACCGCAGGGGGGAGCGATGAAGTCCCTGGTTGTACAGGTGGCGGACTGTCAGGTGAGCAAAGATCCCGAAAAGTCTCTGGTCACCTACGCGCTCGGCTCCTGCATCGCGGTGGCGATCCACGATTCGGCCGCCGGCGTGGGCGGACTGCTGCACCTGATGCTGCCGGAATCCAGCATCGACCGCGTCAAGGCCCAGTCCAATCCCTACATGTTCGCCGATACCGGCATCCCGTTGTTATTCCGAAATGCTTACGAATACGGCGCCGAAAAGCGCCGCCTCACGGTGCGACTCGTGGGGGGGGCGCAAGTGATGGACGAAAACGGTGTTTTTAATATCGGCAAGCGCAACTACCTGGCGGTGCGCAAAATCCTTTGGAAAGCGGGGGTTCTGGTGAGCGGCGAAGACGTAGGAGGCAATGTTTCGCGGACGGTGCGGCTGGAGGTGGGCAGCGGAAAGTTCTGGCTGCGAACGGCAGGGGAGGCAGAGCAGGAAATGCCCTTGAGCCGCACCGATTGGAAAGGAGCGACCGATGGCTTATCGCGTCATGATCGTGGATGATTCTCCTTCCATGCGCGCATTCGTGCGCCGTGTGATCGATCTGTCGGGTTTCCAGATGGACACCTGCCTGAACGCCGGCAACGGCATACAGGGCCTGGCGCTGCTCCAGCAACAGACCGTGGACATCATCCTGACCGATATCAACATGCCGGAAATGAACGGGGAGGAGTTTCTGCGCCAACTCGAGGCCCACGAGCAATACCGCTCGATTCCCGTGGTGGTGATTTCGACCGACGCCACCGAAAACCGCATGCATCGCATGTTGCATCTGGGCGCCAAAGGATACATCGCCAAGCCGTTTTCGCCGGAAGCACTGCGAGGGGAGTTGGAGCGGGTGCTGGGAGTGACGACATGATTGACCGCGAGGTTGCGGAGTCGCTGGCGGCGGCAGCGTCGGATGTTCTCGAAACCATGTTCTTCTGCTCGGTGCTGGGAGAGGTGCCGGTCGGCGCGGCGCTGCCGGAGGCAGTCGCCGCGCGTCTGCCGTTTAACGGGGCCCGCTCAGGGGCTTTTGGCGTCCGTCTGACGGAAGGGGCGGCGCAAGTCATTGCGGCCGGTTTTCTGGCGGAAGAGGCCAACGAGCCGACCCGGGAGCAGGTGGCCGAGGTAGTTTGCGAACTCGCCAACATGATGTGCGGTTCGGTGCTGAGCCGTTTGGACCGGGGTGCGCATTTCGACCTCGGTTCGCCGGCCCTGGTGGAACCCGCGGCACTGTCGGCTCCCGGAACCGTTTGCCGGGCGTTTGACATTGGCGACGGCGAGGTGGCCGTGTTTCTCCGTATGGACGACCCGGCATGACCGACGCACGCTCCATCAAGGTACTCATCGTGGATGACTCCGCCATCGTGCGGAAAATCCTGAGTGAGGCGTTGGCCGGGGAGCCCGATATGGAGGTCGTCGGCACAGCTCCCGATCCGTACGTGGCTCGCGACAAGATCCTGAGTCTCCAGCCCGATGTGCTCACACTGGATATCGAGATGCCGCGCATGGACGGGCTGACGTTTCTGCGCAAGCTCATGCAGTACCGTCCCATGCCGGTGATCGTGATCAGCTCGCTCGGACAGGCCTCGTGCAAAGCGGCTATGGAGGCGCTCGAATCGGGGGCCGTCGAGGTACTGGCCAAGCCGGGCGGACCATACTCGGTGGGTGAACTGCGTTTAGTACTGGCGAACAAGATCCGCGCCGCGGCGGCAGCTCGCGTTCGTCCTCCCGATGCGCGGCCGCCGGAAGCTCGGCGGGCACCGGCACCCATCACCATACGTGAGACGCCAGCCGCTTCCGGAGCCTGCGATTCCGGGCTGATGGTGGCCATCGGGGCGTCGACAGGCGGAACTGAGGCGATCGCCGACGTACTCGTGCATATCCCGAAACAGTGCCCGCCGATTGTGGTGACGCAGCACATTCCAGCGAATTTTTCGCGCGCTTTTGCCGAGCGCCTGAACCGCATCTGCCAAATCGAAGTGCGCGAGGCCGTCGATGGCGACCAACTGCGTCAGGGTCTGGCGCTGGTGGCACCCGGCGATTTTCACATGCTGGTGCGCAAACAGGCAGGTGGATACTGTGTTGCGGTGAAAGAGGGCCCGCGGGTTTGTTATCAGCGGCCCTCGGTAGACGTGATGTTCCGCTCGGTGGCCGAGACGGCCGGCGCTAAGGCCGTGGGCGTCTTGTTAACCGGCATGGGGAGTGACGGAGCCGCAGGCATGCTCCAGATGAAGCAGGCCGGGGCGACGACCATTGCCCAGGACGAAGCCAGTTGCGTGGTATTCGGCATGCCGCGGGAGGCCATTCGTTTAGGAGCGGTGGATCACGTGCAGCCGCTCACCAACATCGCCGGTGCCATCCTCTCGGCCATCCGTGCAAAGCCCACGGCGGCATAAGGTGGTTCCCTCAAAGCGGTAAGTCAGAAAAAAGACTAAAGAAATCCGGCTGTCGGTCGATGGTTCCAGTAGCAAAGGCGATGAAGCTAGTCTACATCTCGGGCAGCGATGCAATTCCGCCAGCCTGGGAGCAAGCGCTAGGCACCGAGAATGCCGAAGACCTCCTTCCCTGGCCGGGCATCGAACCGCTCAGAGGTCTCGAATGCGATGCTGTGATCGTGTGCCTCCCACTTGATGATTGCAGCGCCGAAGAGCTGTTGGAACAGATTCAGCGCGTGCACTCCGGGTTGCCGGTGATTGTTTGCGATCCGCAAGGCACGCCGGCCGACGCCGTGCGCCTCATCAAGCTGGGCGCCTTCCATTTCCTCACGCGAGAAGATGCCGGAGAAATCCGCAACGTCCTGGAATCGGCTGCAGAATTCAGCCGGTTACGGAAGCAGGTGCCGCGCGCGGATGCGGCCGCGGACGAAAGGTGGCGTGAGCTTCTGGTAGGCAACAGCCTGGCCATGCAGCAGATGGTGGAAATGATCCGCCTGATCGGCCCGCGAAAATCGACCGTGCTGATCTCGGGAGAGACCGGCGCCGGCAAAGAACTGGTAGCGCGCGCCATTCACCAGGCGAGCCAGCGGGCGCAAGGTCCCTGGGTGGCGGTGAACTGCACCGCATTGCCGGAAAATCTGCTGGAAGCCGAGCTGTTCGGCCACGTCAAAGGAGCGTTCACCGGCGCTATCCAACACCGGATTGGGCGTTTTGAGCAAGCGCACAAAGGCACGCTGTTCCTCGACGAGATCGGCGACCTGCCGCTCGAAACGCAGGCGAAACTGTTACGCGTGCTGCAGGAGCGGGAGTTTCAGCGCATCGGCAGCTCGGAAAGTATTAAAGTGGATGTGCGGGTGATTACAGCGACCAATATCGATCTGGTCCAGGCCGTGCGCAACGGGAGCTTTCGCGAAGACCTTTACTACCGCCTCAACGTGGTGCCGATGCGGGTCCCAGCTCTGCGCGAGCGGCCATCAGACATTCCGGCGCTGATCGGTTACATGATCAGCAAGATCTGCGCCAGGGAGAACTTACCGGCGAAACGGATCAGCCGAGAAACCATGCAAAGGCTCATGGCGTGCCCGTGGCCCGGCAACGTGCGCCAGCTTGAAAATGCAGTGGAGATGGCCATCGCCCTAAGTGGCAACCGGGACACTCTCTATCCGGCGGACTTTCCGCTGCCGTCCGCGCCTGTGCTCCGTTCCGGAGCGGCCGCCACCATTCCGACGATTGCGGTGCCGGATGAGGGACTCGACTTCGAGCAGATCGTCTCCCACATGGAGCGCACGATCCTGGAACAGGCGCTGCGGAAGACCGGAGGTAACAAGGCCCAAGCCGCCGGTATGCTGCGCCTGAAACGAACTACTCTATCGGCAAAGCTCCGAAGCCTGGCGCGCACCGCCTGACCCACCCGCATCCAGGGCCTGTTCTATAATCGAAGGCCGGATCAGCTCCGGTTTCGCCGTGGCCCGTAGCCGCTTCTCCCCTATGCGTCAGATGGCCGGCGACTGGTTCCGCTGACCGTTCAGGATGCAAACTCTTCTCGAACTGCTGGTAGTGATCCGCCGTCTGGGTGATGGCGAAGCGCTGCGCTTCTACAACGGTTTTCGCACCTGGCGGTTCACCTATGGCGAACTCTATCGCGGCATCGCAGCGTTCGCTGGACATCTCGACGGTGCCGGGATCCGTAAGGGCGATCGCGTCATCCTGTGGGCGGAAAACCGTGCGGAGTGGGTAACCGCGTTCTGGGGATGCGTGGCGCGCGGCGTCCAGGTGGTGCCAGTCGATTACCGTTCATCGGTTGACCTGGTACGCCGCATTCAGAGCGAAGTACAGGCGCGGCTGGTCGTCACCGGCGAGGCGTTGGAGTGCCGGGGAATCGACGCGCCACAACTGCCGGCCGCGGAGATTGCATCCCTTCCCGCGAATCGAGATTTCGAGCCGTGTGCAGTTTCACCCGACGATGTGGTCGAGATCGTGTACACTTCCGGAACCACCGGCGAACCGCTGGGAGTGGTTCACCGCCATCACAACATCTGCGCCAATTTAAGTCCCATCCAAACCGAGATGCGCAAATATGAGAAATGGGCGCGGCCGTTTCAGCCTGTGCGCATTTTGGACCTGCTGCCGCTCAGTCATTTGTTCGGCCAATCGCTGGGCATCTTCATTCCTCCTTTGCTTGGCGGCGCGGCCATGTTCACGTCGGCACTGCATGCGGCGGCGATTTTCGACACCGTGCGTCGCGAGCACGTCTCCGTGCTGGTCTCGGTTCCGAAGTTCTTGACCAACCTGCAGCACGAGCTCGAGCGAAGAATCAATCCACCCAACATTCCGGCGAAACGGAAAGGTGTTCCGGGAATACTGGAGCGCTGGTGGCGCTACCGGAAGGTGCATGCGGCGCTGGGTTACAAGTTCTGGGCACTGGTTGTCGGAGGCGCGGAGGTGAATCCCGAGGTCGAAGCGTTCTGGACGAGACTGGGTTTCCTGGTGGTCCAGGGTTACGGGCTCACGGAGACCAGTCCGGTAGTCGCCCTGAATCATCCGTTTAACACGCGGCGCGGTTCGATCGGAAAACCGCTTCACGGCCAGGAGGTGAGGATTGCCCCAGACGGCGAAATTCTAGTGCGGGGAGAAAGCGTCATTCAAGATTACGTCGGCGCTCGCGCCGCGGAACCAGGGCGTATTGACGGCGAGGGGTGGCTGCACACGGGCGATATCGGCGAGATGGACGGAGAAGGCCGCCTCTACTACAGGGGCCGCAAGAAGGAGATGATCGTCACTTCGGAAGGCCTGAACATCTACCCGCAGGATGTGGAGCGCGTGCTCAACGCGATTCCGGAGGTGAAAGATAGCGCCGTGGTGGCCGCGCGGAGCCATGGCGAGGAACAGGTGCATGCGGCGTTGATCCTCCGCGACGCCGCGGCCGATCCGGCGGCTATTGTCTCCGAGGCAAATCGCAGGCTGGAATCACACCAGCGGGTGCAAAGCTGGTCGTTGTGGCCGGACGAAGATTTTCCGCGCACGCCATCCACGATGAAAGTGAAACGGGGCGAGGTGGCGCGGCTGATCACGCAGGGCGGAGCCGTTCCGCCGGCCCAAAAGCCGGGCGGCATTCTGGCCCGCGTCCAGTCCGGCGACGCGCTTCGCGATTTGGGCCTTTCCTCTTTGGAGCGTGTCGAGCTGCTGGCTGAAATCGAGGACCATTATGGCGTGGAAGTGGATGAGCGGCGCTTTGCGGAGGTGTCGTCGCTGGAGGAACTCAACGCGCTGGTGCGCAGCGCGGGCGAGCTGCCGGCCGGGCAGCAGAAGATTCTGCTGCCGCGCTGGACGCGCAGTCTGCCGGCGCGTGCGCTGCGCTTCCTGGTGGTGCAAGGGCTCGTCATTCCGTTGTTTCGGGGCCTCCTGACGCTGGAAGTCGAAGGCCTCAATAACCTGGTAAATCTCCAACCGCCCGTGATATTTGCGTCCAACCACCAAAGCCATCTGGACACGCCGGCGATTTTTACCGCCCTGCCCCGGCGTTGGCGCTACCGTGTGGCGCCAGCTATGTCACAGGACTATTTTCGCGCGTGGCTCGAGCCAGGAAACGCTTCGTGGCGGGAACGGATGGGCACGATGGTCCAATACTTCCTGGCAGCAGAGTGCTTTAATGCTTACCCCCTGCCGCAGCGCATGGCGGGTGTGCGGCGAGCTCTGAAGTACACCGGTGAGTTGATCGGCCTGGGGTATTGCCCGCTCGTTTACCCGGAAGGCAAGCGCACGCCGGATGGCACCTTGCAGCCGTTCAAAAGCGGAATTGGTCTGATGGCCACACGGCTGCGCACGCCCGTTGTGCCGGTTCATCTAAGCGGGTTGTTCGAGATCTACTCGATTCACGACAGTTGGCCGCGGCGCGGAAAAGTGTGCGTACGGTTCGGCGCGCCGCTGCATTTCGAACAGGAGCTTGGCGAGGCCGCCGCTACGCGCGCGATCGAAGATGCTATCACCAGTTCAGTGGCTGCGCGCTCCACGCAGCCATAGAACGCCGACGTTGCATTTCTTGGGTGTCAGAACAGGCGCTGCTGCTTGCGCAAGTTCCCGGCGCTTCCAAAGTTGGCCACTGTGAAGGCAAACATCCACTGTGTTTCGTCGCGGATACCAATATTGATCACCCGCCACTGCGCAGTCAGTCCGCAGCAGTTCGTGTTATAGGTGACTTGGGCAATCCCGTACTGTATGGTGCCGATGCGATAGTCATAGACCGTGTCAAACCCGACATTCCACCCGCGGTGGTTTGGGTCGCCCCAACCCACGCGTCCGCGTATTTGATCGCCTCGTGGCGACAGAAGCCGGGTGGCGTCGGGCGTGGGCGAATTGCACTGGACAGCGTCGGCCGGCGTCAAAGGCCGGCACGTAACCAAGCTATAACCGGTGGACATAAAAAATTCACCCTTGCGAAAGTCGGATGAAAAGCCGCTGTCCACGATTTTCTTCACGAGGGGATCATAATCGGTGCGCCATTCAAAGCGCCATCCCGGTTTCGGGCTCACCCCCATAGCCGATACCAGCGGCGAATAGCTGCGAGGACCGTTGAGAAAAGCGTACGGGGTTAGCTCAATAGAACTCAGTATCACGTTTCGCTGTCCGGGCACGACAGCTCCGCCGAAGGTCGGATCAAAGTAGAATTGCTGCCACAACTGCCAGGTAAACAGCTCCCAGACATCCTTGCCGCGCTTGGTATACACGCGATTGGTCAGTGAAAGCTCGATTTGATTGGTGTCGGACACCAGGTCCATCGAGTCGAACCGGACGATTTCGTTGAAGTCCTGAATCCCTGTGACGTACTTATAAGAGACGCGCGGTTCGATCACGTGTTTGAGCTTGTCGCCAAAAATCGTTTTCCAGTTGAATACGCGCTCGAGGGAGGGAAAGATCAAGTCGACGTCCAACTCGCGCGAGAACTGGTTCAGGTCGCGTTTGACAATATCCTGGTCCTCCTGACTCACGCTGTAATTGGTTTCGCGCAAGGAAAAGCCTGGCACGATGTGAAAGCCCTTCCAATCAAAAGCCGTCATGACGTGCGGAGCGAGATCCGTGCGGGCGGTAAAGGCCGGCGTTTGAAACCCCGGTTCGGTGGTTTCCGGTGTTTGCAACTCCGGCTGCACGCGGTCGAGCAGACCTGCACTCGAATCAAATGACACCCAAATGGGCAGATTGTCCCAAATCTGACGGTCGCGGCTGGAGAAATCGACCTCGGGAAGTTTGCGGATCAGAATGGCGTCGGTAGGCGAAGTGCTTTCGAAGCCCGTCGTGGGGAGTTCGAAGCTCTCCAGCCGCGACGCCACCGCATCGAAGTCGAACGACGACCAGTCTCGGCCGACGAACCCAACGGACAGACTGTCCGAGAATGCGGCTTCATTGAAGGATTGCGTGAAGGTCTCGCGGAACGTCAGCGAGCTGAGGTAGTCGACCGCACCCCGCGCATAGAAACCGTCGCCCAGATCCGCCCTGGCCTGTCCCGAGATATCGTAGCCGGCCGGCTTGATACTACCCTCCGTAAGTCCCGTGTTCTGCACATCCAATACAATGAGGTCGAAATCCGAACGGGCGGTCGGTTTACCTCGCAACTCCAGATTGTGGGCAATGGCCCCGGAGGTGTAGTCGAGAAAATTGTACGTGGCATCGTAACTGCGATTAATGGCCCAGTAATAGCCGAGGCCGACCAAATACCCTCCCGTGCCGAGCGAGCTGTGGCCGATCGTGGGTGATAAAAAACCGCTCTGCCGCGGAACCCTAGCCAGAGATTTGCGGAAATAGGGTGAGTAAAGAAGAGGCATCCACTTCAACCGGAATATGCCGCGGT
>JASHOO010000697.1 GCA_030041035.1 Bryobacteraceae bacterium
AGGGAATCCATAAAAATCACCCATGTCGAGGGGTCCGCTGTCGCAGCCGGCAGCTCGGCACGCTTCCACACCGGCTGAAAATAGGAGATCGCAGAGGGTGGCTCGATCTCCGTTTTCGTCGCCTTCGGAGCATCGATCCAATAACGCCGGCGTTCGAACGGATAGGTGGGCAGTTCCACGCGCCTCCGATGTTCGCCGGCATGGAAGCCGTTCCAATTCACCTTGATTCCGGATACCCAGAGTTGGGCGAGTCCGGCGAGCAGAATCTGTGGGTCGTCTGCTGCTTCCTGGGCGCTTCGCAACGACGAAACAATCTGCACACTCGCCGTTTTTCCCGGATGGTGCGCGGCCAGGCCGGCCAGCACGCGGCCCGGTCCGGCTTCCAGCATCGCCGCCGGCTGTTGCTCCCACAGCGTCGCTAAACCATCGGCAAAACGTACGGTCTCTCGCAGGTGGCGGGACCAGTACCGGGCATCGGTAGCTTCTTCCGGTTTGATCCACTCCCCGGTGACATTCGAGATATAGGGAATCCGCGGTACCTGTAATTTACAGCGGCCCATGACCTGTGTGAACGCGCCGAGAATCGCGTCCATCGAGGCCGAATGAAACGCGTGCGAAGTTTGTAGCCGCTGCACTTGTACGCCATCAGCCGCCAGCTTCCGCTCTGCGGTATCGATGGCTGCGGCCGGCCCTGATAGCACGCACTGCCGCGGTCCGTTGACGGCGGCGAGCGAAATCCCGCTCGAGGCCAGCGCGCGCGCATCCGGTTCAGCCATCTGCACCGCCAGCATGGCGCCCGGCGGCGCCGATTGCATCAGCCGCCCGCGTTCGGCCACGGCGACAAGCGCGTCATCGAGCGCGAGCACGCCCGCCAGGCACGCCGCTACGAACTCGCCCAGGCTGTGACCGATCATGGCCGCGGGCCGCACGCCCCATGACATCCACAGCCTCGCCAGCGCGTATTCAATGACGAACAGCGCCGGTTGTGCGATGCGCGTTTCGGTCAACCGCGCGGTCGCCTCCGTCAGGTCCGTGCCCTCGGCAGGAAACAGCAGTGTGCGCAGATCGAGGCCTAGCTGCGGTTGCAATAGCTCCGCACAGCGGTCTACGTCTGCGCGGAAGGACGCTTCGCTCTCGTAAATACCGCGCGCCATATTGGCGTATTGCGCGCCCTGCCCCGGAAACAAAAACGTGACACCCTGGCGCGCCGCTTCCTGGCCGCGAAAAACCTGCTTCGCGGCCGCGCTGCGCAGCCCGTTGATCGCTTCTTCCCGCGTGCGGCATACCACCGCGCGCCGATGCGCAAATGCTTTCCGGCCCAGGTGGCAGGTAAAGGCTGCGTCCGGCACGTCTAGTTCGGTGTGCTCTGCCAGGTGATCCGCTAGGTTGACTGCCGCGGTCTCGAGCGCCGGTGCTGTCTTGGCCGACAGCGTCAAAACCTGCCATGACCGCGATTCCCCGGATGGCGCCTCTGCTGGCGCCTCTTCCAAAATCACGTGCGCGTTGGTGCCGCCGATGCCCAGTGATGTCACCCCTGCGCGCCGCGGCTTCGCCCCGCTGTTCCACTCCGCCAGCCGGCTGTTCACATAAAACGGGCTGTTGGCAAAATCGATCTGCGGATTCGGCTTGTTGAAATGCAGGCTGGGCGGCATTTGCCGGTGTTCCAGCGCCAGCACGGTCTTGATCAGCCCCGCCACCCCTGCCGCCGCGTCCAGGTGCCCGATGTTGGTTTTGAGCGATCCGATTCCGCAGAATCCGCGCCTCTCGGTGCTCCGCCCGAACGCCTCCGTCAGCGCTGCGATCTCGATCGGATCGCCCACCGGGGTGCCCGTGCCATGTGTCTCAATATAGGAAATCGACTCCGCATCTACTTCCGCAACCGCCAGCGCCTCCGCCACCACATCCGCTTGCCCGGTCACGCTGGGCGCCAGGTA
Organism: Bryobacteraceae bacterium; assembly: GCA_030041035.1. Classification (GTDB taxonomy): domain Bacteria; phylum Acidobacteriota; class Terriglobia; order Bryobacterales; family Bryobacteraceae; genus QHXW01. The sequence continues at coordinate 1,935 of JASHOO010000697.1, forward strand.
GCCGACCTTGCGCGCACCGTCGTTGTTGATCGCACTGCCCAGGATCACCGCGCGGACGCGGTCGCCATCCGCCAGGGCGTCCTCCAGGCGGCGCAGCACCACTACGCCGGCGCCGCTGCCGAACACTGTGCCGCTCGACTCCGCGTCAAACGCGCGGCAGTGGCCGTCGCGCGACAGGATCTCGCCTTCGCGATACAGATATCCCTGCCGGTGCGGAATCTCGATCGTCACGCCCCCCGCCAGCGCCATGTCGCACTCGTGATTCAGCAGGCTCTGACACGCCACATGCACCGCCACCAGCGACGTGGAGCACGCCGTCTGGATCGTCATGCTGGGTCCGGTCAGGTTGAGCTGGTACGACACCCGCGTGGCCAGCACGTCTTTGTCGTTGCCGGTCTGCTTGAGGAGAAACAGTCCCGCACTGGACATGAGCTGCTGGTTGGGCACTAGGTGGAACATCAGGTAGGCGTTCATACCCGAGCCCGCGAACACCCCGATCGAACCGCGAAACTCCTCCGCGCTCCACCCCGCGTTCTCCAGCGCTTCCCACGAGCACTCCAGAAACACGCGGTGCTGCGGATCCATAATGGCCGCGTCTTTGGGGCTGAACCCGAAAAACGGCGCGTCGAATAGCTCGATCCCCTCCAGCACCGGCCCCGCTTTCACGTAGTTGGGGTCGCCCAAAACCTGTGGATCGACGCCGGCGTTCAGTAGTTCCTCATCCGTCAGCCGCCGGATGGACTCCACCCCGTCGCGCAAATTCTCCCAAAACTTTGTCGAGTTCCCCGCACCGGGAAAGCGCCCGGCCAGCCCGACTACGGCAATCGCCGCGGACGTGGCATCCTCGCGGTTAGTACCCATCTGCAACTCAATCATGGCTGAGATGCATGCAAAAGGCCACCCTGGCTACTCCCCTCATTATCGATATAAGCCGATGTCTTTCTAACAACCTATCGCTTCACGCTAGACCACTCAAAGGCAATGAATTGGTACGGAGACCGGGGGATTAACTGGAACGGAACACCAGCGTCGTGCCACCATTTGGCGCACCCGCCACGATAGTGATCTTGTGCCAAGAATTTGAAAACTACGCAAAATCTTCGCCCTCGCCGGAACAAGTCTTCAATCCATCGAGCAACTGGCGGTGTCCGGTGCCTTTATCCCGGATAGCGCCCGCGACACCCTGTCCGCTTGTAGCCGCCATCCCAAAAAGCGAGAATAAATGCCAAACTTTGGCGCGTTACCGCCCCTGGCAGGCCTAGGAAATTTCCGATAACACCCCCGCTTTCTTGAGAATACAACTGAGCGAAACCGGACGGCACTAGAGCCAACCCTGTTGCCGGTCTGATTCTGTAATTCCATCTGCAAATATTACACTTTGACCTACTTGGACGGTGCCCTATTTTCAGCATTGGCGAGTCCGGCATCTAAGGCTACGCTGGATAGAAGAGTGAACCATGTATCAACGGTTACGGCAGTTTATCACTGAGGAGCAGGGTCAGGATTTGCTCGAATTTACCCTGATGCTGTGCTTCGTGTTCCTGGCATCGGCCGCGCTCTGGGTAAGCTCCCGATAAACACGCCTTCCCACGAAATCATCGCACCGGCTGCGGACCGGCGTGCCTCAAGGCCGCTGGGCGCTTCGAGGTCAGCCGCCTACTGTTCGGCGGGTTTGTCGCGTAAGAGTGCGCGGAACATGACTCCCAGCACGGCCCTTTGCACTACAAATGCCGTGGCCACACTGGCCACGAATGCCGCACCGATCACCATCGCATCCATCTTCCTGGCGCACTCCTTTTTTGGAAGCTACGTGCCACCTGAATTCTCGCTTTGCGAGACCAAAGGCGGCATGCGCTTGATTCACAGAATAGCCGCTGCTCACACCGCACACAAGATTTTCTTTCGTTAACCGCTGGATGCTCGCAGCTCCAGCCCGGGCATCGAAGTCGGGTCACACAAATTAGGCCGTACCTCCGGCGGCGCCGTTCAGTACAGCCGTGCCTGGGCGGATGTCTGGTCCTGCCGCTGAAAGGCGCGCCCTGCTTACCCTTCCGCGCCGGCTTCCCCGCCCAGCAACCGCGCCAGAGCCTCATTCAGCATGCGCGGCGTGAATGGTTTTTGCAGCATCGCGACCCGCGCCCCCGGCGGCAAACCCAGCTTTTCCACCGGCACCGGGTATCCGCTGGTGGCCAGCACCGCGATTCCCGGGTCGCGCTCCCTGACCTTGTGGATGAACTCCTCGCCCGGCATCCCCTCCAGCGTCAGATCTACAATCACCACAGCCGGAGCCGCACCCTCCGAGGCAAGGCTCTCCCAGGCGGAAGCAGCATCACGACACGCCGTCACCTTGTGGCCCAGACGCGACAGATAAGAACGCATGCTCTCCAGCAATGCGGGTTCGTCGTCGACCACTAGAATCCTGACGCCCTCCACGGGCTTTGCCAGCCAGATTTTATCAGACTGCCACACCAACGGCATGCCACATGAAGCGCAATTTTTCCGCGGGCCCGCGTTCTAGACGGCAGAGGGTATCATGCCAACTATGAAATTCCACACCGAGCACCTGACCTTCCGCACCAAAAAGCACCGCGAGTACATCAACATCACCCCGCAGGTCGAGGCCGCGCTTTCAAAAAGCGGCATCCGCGAAGGCATGATCCTGGTATCCGCCATGCACATCACCGCCGGCGTCTGGGTCAACGACGCCGAGGACGGCCTCATCGCCGACATCGATGAATGGCTCGAGCACCTCGCGCCTTTTCGCCAGGATTACCGCCACCATCAAACCGGCGAAACGAACGGCGATTCTCATCTGAAAAGCCTGCTGGTCCACCACCAGGTCGTCGTTCCCGTCACTGCCGCCAAGCTCGATTTCGGACCCTGGCAGCAGATTTACTACGCCGAGTTCGACGGCCAGCGCCCCAAACGCGTCATTATCAAAGTGATGGGAGAGTGAGAAAGCTGCGTGAGGAACTTCGCCTGCTCAAACGCCGTCCAAGGAGGCATGATGCGCCGATTCATTTGCTTATTCTCGTTTACCGCCTTAGCCGTGGCCGCGGATCTGCCGGTCCGCGAAGTGGTGCTTTTCAAGCACGGTGTCGGCTATTTCGCACGCTCCGGCCAACTCGGCCCGGGCGAATCCGCACGCCTCGATTTCAAAGCCGACGAGATGAATGACGTGCTCAAATCGCTGACCATCGAAGAAAAAGGCGTCGGCAAAATCTCCGGCCTCCGCTACGATTCGAGCGAGCCGCTTGCCAAAAAACTCGAAGAGTTTCCATTTTCCATCGGCGCCCAGCAGCCCCTCAGCGCCGTGCTCGATCAATTAAAAGGTGCGCAGGTCGAGCTCAAGTTCGGTGCCGAAACCGTCACCGGCGCCATCGTCGGCGCGCGGCGTCTCGCCAACGGCCAGAATCAGCCCGAGCGCGAGCAGGCCACCCTGCTGCTCGAATCCGGTGAATTGCGCAATGTCGATTTAAGCGCCATCAGCTCGCTGCGCTTCAGTGACCCCAAATTGCAACTGCAATTCAAGGACTATCTCACGGCCATCGCCGAATCCCGCTCCAAAGACAAGCGCAGCGTCTACATCGACTCCAGCGATTCCGGCGCGCGTGAAATCCAGGCCAGCTACATGATTCCCGCGCCTGTCTGGAAATCCAGCTATCGCCTGATCTTCGGTGAAACCGGCCAGCCCACCCTCGAAGGCTGGGCCATCGTCGACAACACCACCGGCGACGACTGGACCAATGTGCGCCTGGCTCTCGTCTCCGGCCGCCCGATTTCGTTTGTTAGCCAATTGTACGAACCGAGGTACGTGGCCCGTCCGGAGGCGGATTTGCCCGAGCAGGCAGAACTCAGGCCACCGGTGGATACTGGCGCGCTGGAGGAGGAGAAAGAAGCAGATGCTGTCCGCATCCAAGGGTTCGGCGCCATGAAAAAGGTGGCGCCCCCTTCGCCGCCAGCCCAGGCCGCACCCGCGCTGGCATTCCGATCCGGCATCGTCGGAGGTGTCGCGGGAGGTGTCTCGCAATCTGTCCAGGTCGAGGCTGCGGCCCCGAGTTCCATCACCCAAATCGCCGCCGCCCAGGAACTCGGCGAACTCTTCGAATACCGCATCTCGACTCCTGTCACCATCCGCAAAAATGAGTCCGCCATGCTTCCATTCCTGCAAGACAAAATCGCCGCCCGCAAGCTGCTCATCTATTCCGACGAAAGCTCCATACATCCGCTCAACGCCGCCGAAATCACCAACTCCACCGGCAAGACGCTCGATGGCGGCCCCATCACCGTCTTCGATGCCGGCTCTTACGGCGGTGAAGCGCTCATGGAAACCGTCAAAACCGGCGACAAGCGCCTCCTCAGCTATGCCGTTGATCTCGGTACGCGCATCACCACGCAATTCGATTCCAAAGCCGCCGTCGTCCGTGAAGTCCACGTCAACCGTGGCATCCTCACCGCCAAGAACGCCGCTGTCGAAACCAAAACCTACACCATCCGCAACGTGGATCAGAAGCCGAAAACCCTCATCATTGAACATCCCGCGCGCACCGGTTATACGCTGCTCGAACGCACGCCTGCTGAGAAAACCGCCAACGCTTACCGCTTCGAGGTGAAACTCGCCTCCGGCGCCACGGAAAAATTCCCGGTCACCGAGGAGAACGTCTTCAACACCGCCTTTTCCGTCACCGATCTCACGCCCGACGTGCTGGTTGTGTATCTCTCGAATAAGAACCTGACCGCCGCCGGCCGTCAGCAGCTCAGCGATATCCTCGACAGGAAACGCCAGATCACCGCCGCCGAGGCTGAGCACGAGCGTCTCACCGGCCAGATCAACGCCATCGTTCGCGATCAGGATCGCATCCGCCAGAACATCAACAGCCTTAACCACGTCGCCGGCCAGCAGGACCAGGTGCAGAAATACGCCAAGCAGCTCGCCGACCAGGAAGCCCAGCTCGCCACCTTGCGCGACCGCCAGTCAGAGCTCGAACGCAAAAAAGCCGCGCTGCAATCAGAACTGGACACGCTGATCGAGAAAATGGAATTCTGACAGCCGGTTGAGTCGGGCTAATCTAACGCCGACCCCTCGGTGCCGAGTCAGAAAGGAACATCATCGTCCGTAATCCCCGCAGAATCGCCTACCGCAAGCTCCTCCTGTGGGAGCCTGTGTGTCGTGAGCGAAACCCAATCCTTGTTCCATTGCTGAGCCGTGTATACAACCAAGCCACCGTTCTCGTCAAAAACGCCGGAGGCAATTTTTAGCAGGCTGTACATCTTCGGATCGGCCTTGTCATCCATGATCC
>JASHOO010000698.1 GCA_030041035.1 Bryobacteraceae bacterium
CGGCGGATTTCGATCGCGAGCTGGAGCGTGGTGCGCGCCCTCACGTCATCGGCCAAGCCGCGAAGCCCGTGCAACTGCTCGACAATATGTTTCTCTTCTTCGCTCGGGGCGTCTTGAGCATGACGACATGAAGGGATCAGAAGCGCGCTCGCGGCCGGAAAGCAGATGTACGCCAGAACCGCCTTCCTGTACCTCAACATGCTCAGTGAATTGTCCGCGTCTTGCGATTCATGTAATCCATCAACAGGTACTGCCCCAGCGTGTAAGGCGTCGTGAAGTACGCCTTGCCCCGGCAGATCTCCGTGACTTTCTGCACGAAATTCACCAGTCCATAATCGCTGGCCAGCATGAACGTGTTGATGAGGATGCCCTGTTTCTTGCAGCGATTCACTTCTTCGAGCGTGCGGCTGATCACCAGCGGATCGAGCCCGAAGGCGTTGCGGTACATGCGGCCGTCATCGAGCGTCAGGGCTGAGGGCTTGCCGTCGGTGATCATCACGATCTGCCGCATATCTTTCTTCTCTTGCGCCAGCAGCCGCTGCGCCAGAATCAAGCCGTCGCGCGTGTTGGTGTAATACGGTCCCACCTGCACTCGCGCCAGCTGGCTGATGTCCAGCTCCTCGGCCGAATCGTGAAACAACACGCAGCGCAAACTGTCGCCCGGATATTGCGTGCGGATCAGGTGCGCCAGCGCCAGGGCAACTTTCTTCGCCGGCGTAAACCGGTCTTCTCCGTAGAGGATCATGCTATGGCTGCAGTCCAGCATGAGTACGGTCGCGCAGGAGCTCTGATACTCGCATTGGTGCACGTGCAGGTCCGAATACTCCATGTCGAGCGGCACCTTCGCACCTTCACGCCGGATCGCGGAAAACAACGTCTCGCTGATGTCCAGGTTCAGCGTGTCGCCGAACTCGTACTGTTTCGATGAACCGGAAGCTTCGATACCGGTTGCCAGATCGCGCGTGTCGTGGCGTCCGAAACTGGATTTGCCCAACGACCCCAGCAGATCTTTCAGCGTCTTGAAACCGAGAAAATCGAGCGACTTGTCGGTCACCTCGAACTTCACCTTGCTTTCCGGACCGTTACCTGCCGCGCCACCTTTGGGCGTCTGCTCCCCGTCGGGCTCCTCGATGGTGATGTGGCCGTCGTCAATCAGCTTCTGCACCAGGCGATCGAGCAGTTGCTGCAACTGCTCCTCGGAAAGCGACTGAAGCTTCTCCATCATCTGCTCCAGGCGGTCGTCGGGAAACATCTTGCCCTGTTCGAGCGCCTGCTGGATCGCGTTCTTCAAGTCCTCGAGTGTGTGCTCGTTCCACTCACTGAAGGGCATGGACTGCGTATTGAAACCACTCTGGAGCAAGAAATCCGACAGCGCTTGCAGCAGGTCCTCGGCTTCGATGCCGAAATCGTCGCCGGTGTAACGCGAATACTTGATCCACTTCATGCAGTGGCCTAGTTATATTGACGGCGATAGCCGCGCGGCGGCGGGTTGCCTTCTTCGCGATTTCCCGTTTCCCGCCGCTTCTCCTCCGCGGCAAATCCGCGCTCCTCCGAGCGGCTGATGCGCCGGTGCGCATACAAACCCTCGAGAATGAATTCCGCCGCCGCCGCCCTCACCGCATCCGGCTCACTGGCGCTCAAACCGAGGTGGCGCACTTTTTCCATCAGCCCCTGAATCGACGCCAACTGCTTCACCATGCCCCCGGAATCGACACTCTCATCCAGCTTTAACGAACCGCCGAGATCGAACCACTGGACGATCTGCCCCACGTTGGCGCCCTCGAAGTATTTGTCGTAGATCTTGCCCACTGAGATCCGGATCAGCTCGCGCGCCACCGCGTCTCCACCCTTCAATTCGCCTTCGTACTCCAGTTCCAGCTTGCCCGTTATGGAAGATAGAGCCGCGTATATATCGAGCACGCGCGGCACCGCCACCGGCTCTTTAGAGCGCAGCGCGCGCCGCTCCGCGTTCGATACCACGTTCTCCAGCACAGAAATCGGCAACCGCTGGGAGACACCCGAGCGCTTGTCGACTTTCTTGTCCTCGCGTGCAACAAATGCGAGCTGCTCGATGATCTCGCGGATGTACGCCGGAACTACGGTCTGGATCGGTGACGGCCGCTTCAGCCACGCTTCCTGCTCCGTGATCTCGAGTCCCTGTTCGAGCGACGCGGGATAGTGCGTGCGGATCTCGCTGCCGATACGATCCTTGAGCGGCGTGATGATTTTGCCGCGCGCTGTGTAATCCTCCGGATTAGCGGTGAAGACTAGCAGCAGATCGAGCGGCAGCCGCACCGGATAACCCTTAATCTGCACGTCACCTTCCTGCATGATGTTGAACAAGCCGACTTGAATCTTGCCCGCCAGGTCGGGCAGTTCGTTGATGGCGAAAATGCCGCGATTGGCGCGCGGCACCAGTCCATAATGCACCGTCAACTCATGCGATATGTCGTGACCTCGCCGCGCTGCTTTGATGGGATCGATGTCACCGATCATGTCAGCAATCGTCACATCCGGCGTGGCTAGCTTTTCCACGTAGCGTTGGTCGGGTTCCAGCCAGGCGATAGGCGTTGCTTCGCCTCTTTCCTCGATCAAGTCCCGGCATTGCCGGCAGATCGGCCGGTACGGGTTGTCGTGGATCTCGCAGCCCTCGATGTACGGCACGGCCGGATTAAGCAGGGTGGTCAGCATGCGTACCAGCCGCGTTTTCGCTTGTCCGCGCAGTCCCAGCAGAATGAAATTGTGCCGCGAAAGAATCGCATTCGTGACCTGCGGCACTACCGTATCTTCGTAGCCGACGATGCCGGGAAACAGGTTTTCGCCGCGTTGCAGCTTGCAGATCAGATTGCTGCGTAGTTCATCTTTGACGCTTCTCGCGGCGGTATGATCTTCCGAAAAATGACTCTTTCGTAATAAACCGAGTGTATTGGGGAGTTCCCGAGTGGTCATGCTGAGATGTCCCGACCTTTACGGCGATTGTAACAGACGTGGGGACAGAACGCTGTGAAGTTTCGGCCGCCTTCTCGATTCGGATGGTCCATGCGCACCTCCGCGTCGTCTATTGAACCGGAGCCGGGACGCTGCGGCCCCGGCTCCCGATCCTTCTTCGCTTACTTACGGTGGCAGCAAGCCGCGCTGCTGTGGCAGCAGGACGACCCGTTGCAGCACCCACTCTTGGACGATTTTGCGAAGGAACTTCCAAACGTCAACATCACGAGAGCCGCAAGGCTCAAAACACCCATCATCAGCTTTTTCATATCGATTCTCCTAATCAATCTCCCGGAGATTGCCAACAAAATGACACTGGTGACGCAATATGGTTTGCCTCGCCAGAAAGCAACCTGCGATGGGTTGTTCTTTAGATCAGGAGTACTCGCACCCGCAGATACAAGCCTGCCGAATCCAGCAGTCTAATCTCGGCATGAATAATAGAAAAAGGATTGGACGCAGGCGGACCAACGGAGATCAAACCGGCATCTACTGGGGGAATACCCGCAATTGCCTGGGCGATTTTGCCCCTGTCCAGGATGAAATATGGGCAATCCTGCGCACTCGGCATCGGGCAACGTCCCGATTGTGGTGGCGATCTGTGGCAACAATTGCGGCTTGCCGCCAGCGAATCCTGTACGGGAACACAAGCGGTGAGCGGGCAAACCGTAAGAAGGCTCAGCAGAACCGCCGTCACTAGCCTTGCCACCACGGCCCGCATATTGAAATTAGACGGCCCGGCCACGATCTCGTCACCCCTCCGCCGCACCCTGCACGTAAAGTTCCTCCATCCCTGGTGTATACTGTCGGCTTCACACAAAGCCGTAGGCCCGCGACAGGGAGAAGCATGGCCGACACGTCCACTACCGCCGCCAGCGCCCCGCGTTTGAAGCGCGCGCTGAATCTTTGGGACCTGGTTCTTTACGGCGTAATTGTGCTCCAACCAACCGCGCCCATGGCGGTTTTCGGCGTCATCAACGCGCGCGGCCGGGGCCACGTCGTGACTACGATTCTGGTGGCTCTCATCGCGATGCTATTCACGGCGATCGCTTACGGGCGCATGGCGCGCGCTTACCCCAGCGCCGGCTCCGCCTTCACTTACGTCGGGCAGGAGATCAACCCCGCTCTCGGCTACATCACGGGATGGAGCATGGTGATGGATTACATGCTTAATCCGCTGATCTGCATCATCTGGTGCAGTGAGGCGTCGATGCGGTTTGCTCCCGGCGTGCCCTACCCGGTTTGGGCTGTCTTCTACTTCCTGATGTTTACCGGCCTCAACCTCCGCGGCGTCAAGACCTCGGCGCGCATCAACGCGGGCCTGGCCGCAGGCATGGGTCTGGTGGTGGCGATCTTCTTCGTAGCGGCAGCCCGTTATGTCTTCGGCCATCCTCACGACGGTATCGACTTCTTCACGCGCCCGTTTTTCGATCCTGCGACCTTCAATCTCGGCGCCGTTTTGGGCGGCACCTCCATCGCTGTTCTCACCTACATCGGCTTTGACGGCATCTCCACACTTTCAGAAGAAGTCGAGAATCCGCGGCGCAATATTTTGCTGGCTACGGTGCTGACCTGCGTCGTCGTGGGCCTGCTCTCTGCCGCAGAGTGCTACGCGGCGCAATTGGTCTGGCCGTTCTCCCAGCCCTTTCGCGATAACGATACAGCCTTCATCGACGTTTCCGGCCGCGCCGCCGGAAGCTGGTTCTTCGGCGTAATGAACATGACGCTGATTGTGGCCAATTTCGGCTCGGGCATGGCGGCCCAATTGGGCGCCGCGCGCCTGCTCTACGGCATGGGGCGCAGCAACGCTTTGCCCAGGGGATTCTTCGGCGCTGTGGAACCCAGGCGGCACATTCCGCGCAATAACGTGATTTTCGTGGGCGTGATTGCGCTGATCGGAGCCTTCACCATCACCTACGGTCTAGGCGCAGAGATGTTGAACTTTGGAGCGCTCATCGCGTTCATGGGGGTCAATGCCGCCTCGTTCATGAGATATTACGTCCGCGCTCCTGAGAAGAAACTCGTCAACCTCATACCGCCGATCTTGGGATTCCTGGTCTGCCTGCTGCTTTGGCTGAACCTGAGCGCGCCGGCGCAGAAATGGGGAGCGGTCTGGATGCTGGTTGGCATCGCTTTCGGCGTCTGGAAAACGCGCGGATTCCGTGGAAAGCTCATAGATTTCGAGCTCCCTCCGGAGGAAGCGTAGAAGCCTATTTTTCCGGCTTGTTGAACTTTGCGTCCTCGACAGCTATGTTCTGCCTGATCTCCGTAAAACGGTAGGTCAGCGTGTAGTCCGGCGTCTTGCGGCGAATGGTGGAGGGCAGCTTGAGCCCGTCCACGTCTTTGTAGTCGTCGTAATCCACTTCGTAAAGTACGATGCCATCATCAATCGTCACGCGCTCGAAATCGCGGCGCGCCAGCAGACCTGATTCCGCGTCAAAATACATTTTCTCTTCTGCGCCATCCGGTGATGTCGCCTCCACAATGTAGACGTCGCGATCATCTACTTTGGTCCTGCCGCTGAGTGCCATCTTCGGGAACAGCTCTTTCAGCCGGACCTCGCGGTAGAAGTCGTAGTCGCGTTTGGC